>CAYMRY010000114.1:0-1545 GCA_964393065.1 uncultured Candidatus Saccharibacteria bacterium | reverse complement strand
TTTCCTACCGGTACACCCTGATGACGGAGGATTCCGTAGGCAATCGTCGCATGGAAGAGAAAGTTAGGGATTAAATATTCACGAGTATAATCGGCGCCCGTCATGTATTTTCCCGGGAAATACGGCAGCGTCACCTTTTGATCTGCGGCTTTTTCATAGGCACTCTCGGGCATCGAATTCACAAATGCCAGCGTCTTGTCGATACGCGCTTGGAGTTCTGGAATGGTCGTCTCTGTGTCTTCGTGCTTTGGATTTTCAATACCCGTGAGCCGCGCGACACCGCCTTTTGCCTGATCGCACGTAATTTGAACCTGGCGCTTCAAATCAAACATGTCCGGTGTAAGGCGATCATTCAATAGTATCGAGCCGTCGATGTTCTTTTCCGCGGCAAAGACAGCCGCCTTGTCGAGATTGTTGCGCAGACCTCCAAGAATTTTAATAAACATCGGTACGGTGTAGCTGTAGATATCATTCATACGCCTCTATTTAAGATTAAGCTTGCACATGATACCACAGTCGAATCGCCTCATACCATCTTGTATAAGGCGATTCGACCGAGGGACCCGCCCATGTTACAACTCGAGCAGCCTATAGTGGCACAAACGCAACAATAGAGGCCTACATGGCACACCTCTCACCAATTCGTAAAGCTTGGCCAATCCTGGTCGGGCTCCCGCTTCTCAATCGCGGAAAAGTCCGCGATACGTACGATCTTGGCAATGGACTCCTCCTTATTGTCGCAACCGACAGTGTGAGTATCTTCGACTTCGTCCTCAACGCGATGATCCTCGAAAAGGGATACGTCCTTACAGCGATGACGCATTTCTGGATGACGTATCTCAAGTCTATCGACATCAAAACGCATTTTGTAGCTGCGGGGAGCGCTATTGATCAATACCTCCCAGAACACCTCAGAAAGAATACCGACTTACAACGCCGCGCGTTGGTCGTGAGGAGAATGAGTATGATCCTGGTCGAATTTATCGAGCGGTTCTGTCTCGCGGGCTCGGTCGTAGAAGAGTATCGCGAGCATGGCACCATATATGGCAAGAAAGTTCAAGAAGGACTCGGTGAGGGCGACCGCCTCTATAAACCCATCTTCACACCGACAACAAAGGCACATGTGGGTCACGATATGCCTGTCGACGCGGACGGTGTACGCGCACAGTATCCGTATGCCTCTTCACACTTTGAGAGCATATGTCAGCTTTGTTATGCGAAAGCAGCGAAGAGAGGTATTATCGTCGCCGATACCAAAGGCGAACTTAGTGTAGACGGAATCATCGGCGATGAGTGGTTTACGCCGGATTCCTCACGCTTCTGGGATGCGAACGAATGGCTTCGTACGCGAAATGGAGCGAGCAGCAAAGCGCCCTCACCGTTCGACAAGCAGCTCGTGCGCGATTTCGGAATCCTGCACGGTATTTCCGGAAAATTAGATCCGGAAAACCTCGAGCATATTGCGCGCGCCCATGCGCTCGTAATTCCGGACGATGTGATCGCGCAAACGACGCACCGCTACAGGTACGTCTTCTGGCGTCTCAC
>CAYMRY010000113.1:0-1639 GCA_964393065.1 uncultured Candidatus Saccharibacteria bacterium | reverse complement strand
ATCTAGTTCTTGCCCCGTTCATGTGCAAAAGGTAGGATGGGCTCATGAAGATTGAACAGCTTACGGAGGCGAGTGAAGACATCCTCGCGGATATTAATCGAGTGAACGCGCAGCTTCATGATGATGATCGGGCGGGCTCCCTTCAGGATTTACAATCCATAGTCGCCAATCCTAATCATGCACTTGTTGTCGTCAAAGATGGCGACAAGGTAATTGGTATTGCAACATTGTATTCCTATCAGAAAATCGGCAAGCGTAGTGGGACTGTTGAAGATGTAGTTGTTGATAGCGCGTATCGAGGTCAGGGACTGGGCGAAAAACTCATGCGTAAAGTGCTTGAAGTTGCTCGCGAAAAAAAGGTTGATTCGCTCTATCTTACGAGTCGACCTATTCACGAGGCAGCCCATGGTTTGTATCGCAAAGTTGGGTTTGAGGTAAAAGAAACAACGGTGTTCAAGATCAAGCCATAACGGTATGTCCCGCGTAAAACTAACCGAATATCGTGCAAAGAAAATTCTCGTTGGGGAGAATTATCAGGGTGTTTCGGTTACCCCTTCAGTAAAATCGACGTTACCCAAAAAAGGGAAGTGGGTCGCGAAAGTTGATCAGGGGGTAAAGAAGCGGATGAAACAGGGGTTAGTGGCGGTCAATGTCGATGCTGCAGGAGCGCACAAAGCGATGGACGCGTGGAAGAAGAAAGGGTTTTCGCAGTTTATTCTCGAGCCGCTTTTTGAGCACGATGCTTCCGAAGAGCAGTACCTCTCGCTGGAGCGAGTACGCGAGGGGATTCGACTTTTGCATGCAAAGGACGGCGGCATTGAAATCGAGGCGCATCCTGAGGCGGTAACATCGCTCGTTATTGCTTCAGGCGAAGACATTACGAAAGCAGCAGAAATAACTGGACTTCCTGAATCATTTCTCGGGGATCTTATCGAACGCTTCGATTCCAACTTTTTTGCGTTTCTTGAAATTAACCCACTCATTATTCGCGGGAATGAGGCGACGCTCCTCGATGCCGCGGTTCTTGTCGATAGCGCAGGCGCATTTTTCACGAAGTCGTGGGGAGAGAGCGATCTTGTGAAGGCTAAAGCGCAGCACAAAGCGGAAGAGCGTGTCGAGATACTCGCCGCAACCACGCCGGCACAACTCGCGCTCAAGGTCTTAAATCCGAACGGATCACTCTTCTTTCTTTTTTCCGGCGGCGGTGGATCCATCGTGATCGCCGACGAGGTGCAGGCGCGCGGTGCGGGATCAGAGATGGCGAACTACGGCGAATACAGTGGCGGGCCGACACGCGAAGAAGTACATCTCTATGCGCGTGAAGTGATTGCGCTTCTTATCTCCTCGAAGGCAAAGAAAAAGGCGCTCGTCATCGCAGGAGGTGTCGCGAATTTTACGGACATAAAGAAGACATTTGCAGGCATTATCGATGCGCTCACAGAAAATGCAGTGGTGTTGCGCACAGAGGGGGTCAAAGTATTCATACGCCGCGGCGGGCCGAATGAAAAAGCCGGGCTCGCGCATATGCGGGCATTTCTCGAAAAGGAAGGGCTCCTCGGCTCGATCTATGGCTCCGATACGGTAATTACCAAAGCGGTCGAAGATGCGATCGCATTTGTCGAAAAATAATATGCTATCT
>CAYMRY010000112.1:0-1693 GCA_964393065.1 uncultured Candidatus Saccharibacteria bacterium | reverse complement strand
GCTTTCTTTTAATGATTTTTTCAATACCGGCTGTGCTGGTGCTTTTTGTATTCTTCCCGATACCACATAACATCTTTGCGCTGCCCTGGGACTTTTGGTGGCCGCTCGCAGTCATATGGGTCATTTTGTACCCACTGCAGAACTACCTTCTTTACCGTTCGCTCCGAGAAGGGGAGCTGTCACAGGTGACTCCCGTTTCGGCGCTTCTCCCGGTCTTCAATATCATTCCGTCGTTCTTTCTTCTTCGTGAGCTGCCCAGTGTGTTTGGTGCCGTGGGCATTGTCACAACAGTACTCGCAACATACTTGCTTCTCACCGATGTCCGTGCAGGTGAAAAGCAAAAATACAATCTCCCAGTGCTTTTTATGATTGGCACCGTGGTGTGTACCGCCATTGGATCCACGCTCGACAAGATTGCTATAGAAGTGTCCACGCCTGTGTTCTACGTATGCGTGAACATGATTGGTGCGTCACTCGTGTTTCTCGCGCTCACGTTTGTGTATCGCCAACAGCATGAGCTCTCGCGTCTCAGGGGATTTGTCTGGACATTCGTCTTGCTCGGCATCGTCATGGCGCTGGCGTTCGTTGCCTTCGCAACAGCATTTACACTCGGTCCCACTTCTTACACGCTTGCGATACGCTCCGGCGGATTCATTATTGCTGCGCTTTGGGGCGTTTTCCTACTTAAAGAAAGTTTGTCCTCGCGCAAGATTATTGCACTCGCACTCTTTGTGGCGGGAACCGTCGCTCTCGCGATTAGCTAGCCCACTTACTTCGCGATTTCGGCGAGGTAGAGCTCGATGAGTTTTGGCGCGACCTTTGTATTGAACTCGAGTGCTTCTGCCGCGACATCTCCGCCAAGCGTAGTCGCAATATCGAATTGTGTTTGTGCGGCGAGGTCCCGATTTATGTAACTGAGGCTAATGGCACGCAGGTCTCGCGTGGCAGTCGTATCGCCCTCACTCGTCGTTGATATGAGCGCAATCAATCGTCCCCATGCGTTTACGACAGCGCCACCAGAAGATCCTCCCTGCGCTTCAATAATGCCGCCGAGCGAAATGAGGTCGACTGTCTTTGCGACGAAGGTCATGAGCTGTCCGATTGTCGTGACAGAAGAGGCGGGATACATGGTGAATTGCGCACCAGAGCCAAGAAATTCTGCAGGGTAGCTGACCGCTAAGACTTGGTCGCCCTTGAATCCAATAGCATCACGTGTGTCAACAGGGAGATAGGAAAAGGGGATTGGCACCGGCGCAGCATCGAGAGTGCCCGTAATGCGAAGAAGCGCGTAATCGTGCTCCCCAGTACCGACTGGGTGTGTGTCGCCGATTTCCTTAGCGTGTGCTTCTACCCACACTGGCGGGATGTAGAGGATTTCGGCACTCCAGCGCGGGATTGCAGGCGCACCCGTGCGAATCTCACACGCGAGATTGACGCGGCCGCTTTGCGCGAGGAGTACGTACTGCGCGACGTGCGCGTTGGTCAGGACGATACCTCTTGGATCTATGATGACGCCGGAGCCGGAAATAGGGGAAAGAACGCCTCCGCCCCGAGGCTTGCAGAGAATGTTTACAAGTGCGGGTCGCGTAATTGCATCGATAGATTCGAAAGGTATCGGAGCGAATGAATAGGGATTCTGGATTCGCCGCGCTTGATTATCGGGTTCTTTTTTCGTTGCGGGTTCCTGGATGGA
>CAYMRY010000111.1:0-1718 GCA_964393065.1 uncultured Candidatus Saccharibacteria bacterium | reverse complement strand
GGGATACGGTGTCGTGGCTCATTTCAAAAGAGGATGCGCACGTCGATGAGCACGGACATCTGAAGATTACTGATCCTAAAGCGAAGTCAGTGTTGAAAAGTATTTCGGGTCGAATTGTGCATGTAAAGGGTGATGTCTTCCACGCGCATCCGCGTAAGAACGTACCTGAAGCGGCGAAGCCGACCGCTGCCATGAAAAGAGCGCAAAAGGCTAACATTAAAACGGCGCAGGCAGCGCATAAGAAATAACGCTCTGAAAGGGTATTGTGCAGACATTGAAGCCGTCACATTTGCAAATGAAAACTTTCGCACCGTTTTGTATACGGCGAAAAATTGTCAGCTTGTCGTTATGAGCCTCAGGCCAGGCGAGGATATCTGCGAGGAGGTGCATACACTCGATCAGTTTTCCGCTGCGAAGCAGGCGTAGGCAAGGCGATTCCTGATGGTGTGGAACACGTGATAGAAAATGGCACGGTTCTTATTGTACCGGCCGGTGCGCGTCACAACATCATTAATACGGGGGATGGTGCGCTCAAGGTCAATACACTTTACGCACCGCCAAATCATAAAGATGGCACGGTTCATGCCACAAAGGCAGAGGCACAGGGGGATGCTGAGGAATTCGACGGCGTCACAAGTGAATGAATTTCTTTTTAATAAAAAGGGTCTACATAGCGACGTATTGCAATACGTGATTACCTTGCGTAAGTCAGAAAAAAATGGTATGAACTGAGCGGTGATCACATAGGGTCATCGGAAAGGAAGCTATGGTTAATCGTCGACGTAAGGCGATGCCAGCGTACCCCGCTCTTATTGCCGCGCTTGCGGTAAGTGGGTGCGAGGTAGACCAAGCGCCAATTCAGCGCGATGTCTATGCTGGAAAATCGGTAGCGGAGGCGATGCAGCAATGTGTCGCTGATTGGGGTTCGGAAGAGCTCTGTGGAAAGCTTGCTGATGCGAAAGTCGCCGAAGCAGCCGCCAAGAGTCATACTGGAGCCGGAAGTGGAGGTGGCTTCGTCTACATCGGCGGACCTGGGTACTATGGGGACTCTCGTACCGCGACCTTGAACGGTCGTACGTACACTCCTCAGAGTGCGCTTAGTTCGACGCCAGGAGTGAGGCCTGTCTCTGTCGCGAAATTCTCGCCTTCTCCAACGCCGGGCGGAAAGCCGTCATTTCACGGTATAAGCTCATCGCCTCGCGGTGGGTTTGGCTCAATGGCGCGCGGTGCAGGGGGAGCAAGCTCATGAAGAGAATCGAGCTCGCTCCGCGAAAAGATTGGCAAAAGTGGTGCGAAAGTATCGATTTTGCCTATCACACTCTCGACGGAAAAAAGTACTGGCGGGAGACCGCTTGTTACCATTTTTCCGAAGCAGAGATCGACCAGCTCGACGACGATACTAAAGAGGCTCATGCGATGTGCATGGATCTTGTCGCGGAAATCGTCATGCGTGGTGATTACGAACGTGCAATACCACTTCCAGCGGAAACGCGAAAGGTGGCAGCGCGCGCTGTCGAAGAATCTTGGAGGCGACGCGATCCTTCGATGTACGGACGGTTTGATTTCGGGGTGTTCGTTGAATCAAGCGGCACACTTACTCGAAAGCTCTTTGAGTACAACGCTGATACGCCGACGAGTCTCTTTGAGGCGTCGGTCGTTCAATGGAAATGGCTCGAAGCGCGAGGGTATCCTGATCAGTTCAACTCGATACACGAGAA
>CAYMRY010000110.1:0-1725 GCA_964393065.1 uncultured Candidatus Saccharibacteria bacterium | reverse complement strand
AAAAGATGCTAAACCCAAGCCCATGAAAGCAGCCGCGACGTTGAATTTCATTTTTCAACGAATCGCAATACGCCCTCGCTGCGTCGTGATTTTTGGGAAACATGCGCGGAATTTTATAGCGATAACACGCAACAGGTTCTGCTCCTGGCTCATCGCACGGCGAAGCACTAGATACGCGTGCGTCTCGTTCCCCAACATCGCTATCGCGTTGCATGTACACTCCACTTGCGCAGTAGTACGCGCGTCCTCTATCGTTAAATCCTGAACAGTGTTTAAGTGCGGATGAAATGTCGCCGTCCGTAAGCGATAGAAGGGCATGACCCACACCATGTGCGCAAGAGCCGATACTAAGACGTGCCCTTACGTCAGGCGATTCACACAGCGTGCGCGCAAAAGTCGCGACCTCTTCAGCGTCAATATGTTTATCGGAGCACGTAAGCTCTGCAAATGCACCCATAAGAACGCCGTGGAATGCGCCCGTTGTGCAGCGGCCTCGTACGATTCGAAGGTCGTATTCAAGATCCTTCGTACGGGCATACAATACTTTTCCAATACTGTGTGAGCGTTCGTGGCAGTAGCCTTCGTCTTCGACAACTGAGAGCATTGCGTCAGGACCAATACGATCGAAATATGTTTCAACGATCGATTTGGGGACCTCTTCGCTTATAGGGTACGCACGCACAGCTTCGCGAAACTCTGCGCGATCAAAGGCTACACGCTTCTCCTCGGCTAGGCCAAGGGGGATGTTGGTAAGAATTACCCGCAGAAAGGGTGGGTGAGTTGAGGCAAGAAATATACTACAAAGTAGCGCCAGTGTGATACATATGAGCGCACTACGTACGAGTGTCCTTGCGCTCACCATACAGAGAGTATAGCAATCTCAGCTGCTTTATTTAAAAATTCTTTGGAATGATTGATTTGTGTGTTTTGATGGCGAAAGGTAACAAAGGAGAGCACAATGAGCGTTCGAATTCTCTGTGCTGGTATGCTGTTTTTGCTGCAGACCATCGGGCTTTTCGCAGAAGATATTTCCTATCTCAGAGCTTCGGAGGTACGTAGTCATGTCGAGAAGAATCCGCACGTTGTCGTTCTCGATGTGCGACCAAAAAGCATGTACGATAGGTGGCGCCTCAAGTGCGCCTCGTGCCGTCACATCAACATTCCGATCGATGATATGACGATCCCGAAGGACTTCTTTCTCGAAGACGTTGCAAAAAACAATCTACTGGAAGAGCAGAAGAAAAGGAAAACTCCGTTCATTCTGGTGTGCTGGGTCGGGATTCTAACGGCGCATGTGTCAGAAGAGCTGAAGCGTTCCGGTTATGCGCATGTCACGCTTGAAGGCGGGCTCGATGCGCTTTCAGAAGACATGATCGAGGGCGTAAAGCCTCTAAGGCCGGAGTTACCAATTCGGTAGCGGCTCAATATCGTTTACTCTCCGCACATCACGTGTGCGGAGAGTATTGTTTTTCATCACGAATCAAAAAAAGAAAAGCGCCCGGGGGGTTCGGGCGCCGCTTCAACCCGCGTCGGGGGAAAACGAGGATCTCAGCTTTTGCCCACAGCACGCTCTGCGCACTGTGGCTTGTCTGCGGAGATAATGTCTCGAGACGGGTTAAAAGTCAATGAAGGTAGTAAAGAACTGGGGAAATCGGCGGGCGGCTAGCCGCCCGCCGATCCAGATGGTTCCGCTATACGGTCACACCCTGTTTGTGATGTAGCGAA
>CAYMRY010000109.1:0-1744 GCA_964393065.1 uncultured Candidatus Saccharibacteria bacterium | reverse complement strand
GCCTTTCACCTGCCGTGAGCTTTGTGGTAGGGTGGAAATAGGTAAATCTGTGAACCCGTGGAGGCTACCTTGGCACGTCGTCCAGCGAAGAAATCTGCTACTACACCGGCGAAAAAATCATCACGAAGGAAGCGGTTGCAACGGGCAGTCCTTGAGCGCCCCATCAGCGATAAGACGCGGAACACCATTCGTTTACTCATCGAGACGCTTTTGAAGCAGCAGCGAACATCTTCCGAGGACATTGAAAACATTTTGACGCCGTTTGCTGATGCATTCGGAGCATATGAGCTCGCACGCAGGAATCTTGAACATCAAGTGGGCGTGTTTCCACAATACATGAATGGCATCCTGAGCCGTCTCTTAGCTGAAGGTTATCCTATAGAAGAGATAACACTCATATCGAACTATATCGAGGGTGCACGGATAGCGTTTGATGAACATGCGCTGGTGGGTATTGAAGCATGTGCGCAACACTTGGACGACGCGGTCCTCGCTCTTGCTGCAATGTTAGAGCGCGGTACGCGCGATGTGTAAAGCTTTTTGGCGCCCTCGCGAGAGGGCGCCGTATTCTATTTCAGCGTTGCCTAATCGCCATCATTTCTTTAGCGGCATAAATTTTAATTGGGTAAATGACGAAGTCTCATTTCTCCTTCTTTACGGACGCCAAAAGCGCGAATGATGCCGTCTACTTCTTCGCCCGCGATAAAGACCACATCGCCGACATTTAAATGTGATGAGGTCGCATGGCGATCGTTTTCCGGCAGTACGATGGTGAGTGTAGTTGTTGCATCGCGCGTATCCTCGACGATAAGTTTCGATCCGTCGATCGCGAGGATCGTGCAACGACAGATACCACTTCCCTTTTGAGGATGCTTGCGTGCGCCATCGTACCAGGCGCGCATGGGCCCCGGTAGATGTGCGCGTCGTTCGTGAATTCGATCATTGAACGGAGTGGCACGGTCAATAATGAATCCGATAGTAAATGAAAAAACGAGAAGCGCACCAGTAACATACAAAACAGGAATCTGATAGCCGATACGGAATCGGCGTATGAGATGTTGCAGAAGTACAATAAGGGCGCCGTCGAGTACAAGAAGATGCCATGGGAAAAACCAAAGGAACGCACCATATCCGCGCGGACCAAAACCGAGCAGTGCGTCATTGCCATTGATGCGGATGCTAAATACAATGAAGTTAAAAATAAATATCGTAACGAGGACTATTGCGGTTGCAATGAGGACAAGGGTAATGAGTTTGAGTGTAAAATAGATGCGCGGCGTCATCGCTACCTTTCCCTCCTTAATCTCTCCGAGAATTGTGTCTTTCAGATTTTTCATACGTGGTTTTTGAGGGCTTCTTTGAGCGATTCCTTAGCTCTCTTCAGGCGAATGCTGACAGTGCCCATCGGAATCTGTAATACGTCTGCAATGTCTTTGTAGGCCATGTCTTCGTAATAATGAAGGATGAGAATTTCGCGATATTTTGGAGCAACTTTTTCGAGTCCTTTCTCCAAAAGTATCCGCATATCCTTCATATCACGCTCGGTTTCTGCAGGATCTTCATACACAGTGTGAGACACAAGTGTATCAAAATCGTACGAATAAGCAGTTCGTCCACTCGCTCGAAGAGCATTGACGCATGCGTTATGCGCGATGCGATATATCCACGGGCTAAAACGTAGCGACGTGTCAAACCCCTGAATAGTACGGTAGGTGTTGATGAAAACGTCTTGGAGAATGTCGTC
>CAYMRY010000108.1:0-1776 GCA_964393065.1 uncultured Candidatus Saccharibacteria bacterium | reverse complement strand
CCGAGATTCTCGCGCTTCACGACCCCTCAAAAACGCCCGAAGGCTACCGCGGCGGAAAGCTCGAAGAGGTCTTTGTTGCGCTCACCACAGAAAAATAATATGACACCTGCACAAAAATGGACCAGCTTTTACACCATGATCCGCAAGGATGTCGTGCGGATGTTTCGCATTTGGGTGCAGACATTTCTCCCAAGCGTTATGACCTCGACGCTTTACTTCCTGGTATTCGGAACCGTGCTCGGCTCTCGCATCGGCGAGATGCAGGGTGTGGATTATATGACCTTTGTGGTTCCGGGGCTTGTGATGCTGGCGATCGTCACTAGTTCGTATGCCAATACCTCCTTTACGTTCTTTTCATCGAAGTTTTTTGCACGCTCTATTGACGAAATTCTTGTCTCCCCTACCCCACCCTGGCTCCTTATTGCGGGATTTATTGGCGGTGGCGTGATTCGCGGTGTTCTCGTAGGTACACTTGTCCTTCTCGTCTCACTCTTCTTTACGGGACTACAGCTTGCTATTCACAGCATGCTTATAATCTTTGGGTTTGCAATCCTCACAGCACTGGTATTTTCACTCGCAGGACTTGTTAACGGCATATATGCAAAATCAATCGACGGTATCAACATTGTGCCCACCTTTGTACTCACGCCACTCGTGTATCTGGGAGGGGTGTTCTATTCGGTTCATGCGCTTCCTGCGTGGTGGCAGACGATTACCTATTCAAACCCTCTCTTCTATCTCATCAACGGTTTTCGGTATGGCTTCCTTGGCATCACCGACGTCTCGTTATACTTATCAGTCGGCATGCTCACGCTCCTCATCATTCTACTTATTGGTATAAATTGGTACTTCATACGCACCGGCCTTGGACTAAAACAGTAGGAGCTTGCGATAATGCCTCATTTTTTGCATAGTGCGGCCAGAGTTCGCATACAGTATGCGATCGAATTAGGAGGCATCAATGTCGCAGCACGATGAAGCGCAAAAGCATACCGCAGATGCTCTGCATATTTCTCTCGATGTGGCAGACTGCATGGGAGGCTACGCCCGAATGCTCTCGCGCATCTTAACGCGACACTATGATGTGCATCTCTATCGAACAAAGCTGACACTCACTCAGTTCAACCTCTTGGTTAAAATTGCGTCTTCGCCCGGCATAATAGCTAAGACTCTCGAACAAGAGGATCGAATTGAGAAATCGACCATGTCGCGCACGTTAAGGCGACTTACTGATCGCAATCTTATACGAGCAGAAGCAAGTAACGGCAGACAAGGAAGACGACTATTTCTAACTGACGAGGGTGCACGAATGTTGCAGAGCGCTTATCCGCGCTGGAAGGAAGCTCAAGACGAAGCGCTCAAAGTGCTGGGTAGTTCGTTTCTCGAAGAACTGACGGCTTGTGCGGAAAAAGCAGAAGCTCTGTGATAAGCCGAAGCCGTCCACGTTAGTTTGTGGCCGCCCGAATCAGGGCGGCCATACTTTTTATCATGCACGAAGTCTCAATCGAGCTTTTGCGACAGAAATCCATTGCGATGTGTCACCTGACAGTAATAATCTTTGTGCACATGGCTCTGCAATTCGTGGCAAAATTTCTAAAATCGAAAGACGGCCCTTCAGTGAAATCAAAAGCCCCTCTTGCTGAGAGTGTCACTCATATCGTCTCATAAACCGGGATCAGCTTTACAGATCCCTCAGCGGAAGACCGTTCACGAAATCAGCCTTTCCTACCGGTACACCCTGATGACGGAGGATTCCGTAGGCAATCGTCGCATGGA
>CAYMRY010000107.1:0-1836 GCA_964393065.1 uncultured Candidatus Saccharibacteria bacterium | reverse complement strand
GATGAAGCTCTCACGGGATCCGTAGATAATCGCGTCGCGATTCGGGAAAAGTTCTTGGAAGCGGGCATCGAAGTGCTTCGAGCGCACATCGTCCGATGCCGGCAACGACTCGCCGCGAATGATCGTGAAGCGCACATGAGGAAACGTTTGACGAATCATCATCGCGCGCATCTCGAAAGGAAACGTATTTTTATCGTTGAGACGCGAGGGTCTGGTGCCGAGTACGATGAGAACGTCTTCGTGGCGCTTACTTACTTCGCTGATGAGGAAGCGGTGTCCCTCATGCAAGTCCGGCGCATGAAAGCGTGCCGGAATGACCCCTATAGTTTTTTTACTAGGTGTACGTTCGTTCACCTTTTTCTCCTGTCAAAGAGCGTCTAACGGAAAGAACATCACAGCATCGATATTTCTTCGATGTGTGATGAGGAAAAGGAGTATAACTGCGCAGGGCGAAATGCGCCACCCGAGCGCTTTTCTTTGAGCGGTTTTAGAATTTTGAGTTTGAGAATCTTTTTGCGGAAATTGCGCTTATCGATTGGTTTCTTGAGGATGCTGGTGTACGCCTGTTCAAGTTCGGAGAGGGTAAATGAGGCGGGGAGTACTTTTTGAATAATCGTCGTGTAGCTGATTTTCGACTGGAGGCGCTTCAGGGCGACTTTAAGAATTTCGTCGTGATCGTACGCGAGATTGCGTGCATCGTTCACGCGTATCCATTGGGCTTCTGGAGTATCTTTTTGTTCCTCCTCACTTAGTTTATTCCAAGGAACGAGTGCAAGATAAGCTACCGCGACAACACGTCCGCGCGGATCGCGATCGATATCGCTAAAAGTTGCGAGTTGCTCGATGTGGAGATTTGCAGGATTAAGTTGAGCTTTTTCGAGCACCTCTCGTTTGACTGCTTCTTCGGCATTTTCCTCGGGATGAATGAGGCCTCCTGGTAGTGCGTAGTTGTCGGGAAAGAAGGGGGGCCGCACCACGTGGCAGGTTCGCACAAGAAGTTCACCTCCTCGCAGGGTAAAAATAGCGGTATCAGTCGCAAGGACGGCAAATTTGAGTGTGGGTGAGTGCCCAGCGCTTTCATTTTTGGCTTCTTTTCTCTCTCCCTTTTTCACTCGGCAAATATACACTTGTCTCTACTAAGTGTCAAACATACACAAAGCTAATCGCCTCATAACAGCACTTATGAGGCGATTGGTGTCAATGGTGCGCTTTTTATGAGGGGGTATCCTTAGGGTATGACAAAAACATACATCGGCTGGATGATTGCGGTTGCGGTACTTTTCGGAGTTATTGGCCTTAGTTTCTCGGTCGCGGCGGCAGCGCGCGGGAATGCCACGAACTCACCCGAGTTTGTTCCTGGGGAATATATCGTCGTGTTTAACGATTCGAATGAAGCGCCCGATACCATCGAAGCGCGTCTAACGGGACGAATTGCAGGAAAACAAACGGCTTCGTATCGTAGTGCGCTCAAAGGCTTCGCTGCACCGCTTACAGTAGAAGAAGTAGCAATGCTCTCGAAAGACCCTGCTGTTGACTATATTGCGCAAGATCAAGTGGTATCGACGGCTGATATGCGTGATGAGCGTGTGTCCCTATTTGCTCGTGCAGGGTCGCTCAGCACTGCCGCATTCACGCAAACTCTACCAACGGGCGTGAATCGCATAAACGCAGAAAATAAATCGAATACCGGTGCAGGCGTGCACGTCGCTGTCGTGGATTCGGGCATTCTTCTCGATCATCCTGATTTGAAAACAGCTATCGCAGGCGGTAAAAGCTGCGTCAAGGGAACAAGTAGCTACACCGATCAAAACGGGCATGGTACGCATGTGGCGGGCA
>CAYMRY010000106.1:0-1889 GCA_964393065.1 uncultured Candidatus Saccharibacteria bacterium | reverse complement strand
GCTTGAAACTCTCTCCCCGCGGCTACCACCGAACCATAAAGCTCGCTCGCACTATTGCCGACCTCGTGGGAGACGAATCAATTTTGCCTCCGCATATGCTAGAAGCTCTTCAATATCGCGCGCGGGAGTTGTAAAGTGGCAACTCACAAAATACTTCTGATATACTTTACTTTATGACCGAAGATGGCTTCGATAAAAAAATTATCACCCGTGAAGAGTACGAGGAAAACCTCCGAGCAAGACGCGAAGGCCAGCGACCCGATGCGCCTAATAGCAGAATCAACCCCGAGCGTTCTAGAGAAGATGTACGAGCTCCTCTTAACCCAGAAGATGAAGCCCTCCCCGGAAACGCTCGTTGGTACGGACGGCTTGCAAGCGCAGTAGAAAACAAGTGGGTACGATTTACCACATGGGAAAGCACGTTGGAGGACCGATTTGTAAGTGGACACATGAGTAGAAAGGAAAGCGCCATGGAGGCCCGGGTATCGATGCTTGGTACACATAACATCGATTACATGCGGGACAAGATGAGGCACTCTCGAGCGATTAATCAAATAAAAACCCAAAAGAGCTGGATGACCAAATTTGGCATCGGGCGCTGGATAAACGAGAAGAGGACACAGTATCACTCATTTTTAGAGAGTAGAGCCGATCGCAAGCTCAAGAAGGTAGAAAGCAAACTAAAAATTGCTAATGGCGCTTGGTCGCGCGCGAAGGAAACCCGCTCTTTTTACGATGAGCGCGTCGCTCGTGCCGTTGCCAGTGCGGAAAAGCGCCTAAATCGTCGGCTGGAACCTGTGACTGCTCTCCGAGAAAAAATAGACGCACGTATGGATACTCTGGGTGAAAGTATCGCACATCACGAACAAACAGTTGATGAAATTCAGCGCTCACTCATCGCTCTCGAAAGTGATTTTAATAGTCGCCCAAGTAATGCCGAAGATAGAACTCGGTTTAGTGCTCGATTCATGGCGCTTCACCAATCCCTCGCGACCGAGGAACAATCACTGCTTGATGCAAAACTATTGTATGATCGATGTGGCAAACACCGCATGCGACTAGCAAACGCGCAAAGCGATGGTGAGGCGAGCCGCGATGCAATTACCGAACGCTATATTAACTATGCCGAGCGCAACACAAAAAACCAACAACAACGCGCCTCCACACAAGAACCACAAACATCGGCACTTGCACCGTTACGTACCATCTCGCTGATGTATGAAGATATCCGCGAAGAAATACAAGACACAGAAGTAACAAACGAACGATTCTGTAAGGTATGGAATCTAACGTTTCCAAAATCACCGATCAAAGATTATAAGACTTTCATTGGAATGATAGACAAAGTGAACGCGCAAGAAGGCCTTGCTGCTGTCGCACCCAATATGCGCGAGGCGCAGAGCGTAAATAAATTTGGTGATATTTCGACTTCGCTGGGTACGCTCTTTGAAAAAAGTGAAACATTTAGGGCACTAGTCCTTCAAGCCTCAGGCGTGAACGGGAAGCCTGGACTTGAATTGGTGACAGACCGATTAGCACGCTCTATTCGTAACAGCCTTAGTAATTCCGTATGAACAACGATAAACTGGAAAACATCGAGAGTCGCCTAAACGAACTTGAGCAAAAGCTCGCATTGGCATCAAATGATTTCAGGGACAGCGTCAAAGAGCAACATCGCGAGTTGAGCGCGGATTTTGCTGCCGCCGACCGGGCACTTGAGGACTTGGTGCAAGAAGTCGAGAAAGGGGACTCTAACGAGTTATCTGACGAAGTAGTCTAGAGAAAATACCGAAGCATCATCACAAGCTGCACAAAAAGTTGCGGGTTCATAAGTATTAGAACGGATTACGCGGGCCGCCGCGGATTTCGAAGTGGAGGTGTGGACCGGT
>CAYMRY010000105.1:1345-1901 GCA_964393065.1 uncultured Candidatus Saccharibacteria bacterium | reverse complement strand
CTGATCTTACAGAAAGCGGCATTGTGAAGCGTGTCGATTTGAATACGGGCGTTGCGCATTTTGAATTTACGCCGGGACACCCTCATCATCACCATGTCATCTGTACTAATTGCGGAGCGCTAGAGGATGTTGAGGACTGTTCAGTAGAGGCCTTGCAAAAGACAATAGTCGAGAGACTCCGTACTTTTTCGACGATTTCAAATCACCGTCTCGAGTTTTTCGGTCAATGCGTACGCTGCGCGTAATATGTTTACACTTTTCTTCTACGTACTCATCGGCAGTCTCTTCTCGCTCGTCGGTGGTCTATTTTTGCTGTGGCAGTCTGACTTTGCAAAGCGCATCACGAACGTTCTCTTTGCTTTCGGCGCAGGCGCATTTATTGGTATCAGCTTTCTAGATCTGCTTCCGGAGGCGGTGGAGATGGTAGAGGAGCCGCACGCGATATTTATTGCCGCTCTCGTAGGATTCGCACTCTTTTTTGGATTGGAGCGTCTTGCCATGAAGCACATACATTTTCATGGCGAACATGCACATGAGGCGCACAGTGAATCTCTTC
>CAYMRY010000105.1:0-1335 GCA_964393065.1 uncultured Candidatus Saccharibacteria bacterium | reverse complement strand
GACAGTGATTGCGGATACGTTACACAACTTTCTTGACGGCGTTGTGATTGCGCTTGTGTACATTTCGAATCCTCTACTCGCGCTTCCTACCGCGCTTGCAATCGCAGCCCATGAAATACCACAAGAGATAGGGGAGTTCGCAATTCTCCTCGACCAAGGGTGGTCGAAAATGAAAATCATTGGGGCAAATATATTCTCATCACTCGCCGCTTTTGCTGGTGTTGGTGTTGCGTATATCGCACTTCCGTTTTTTGAAGCGTATCTCCCTCTGTTTATCGGTGGCGTCGCGGGAATTTTTATCTACATTGCTGCATCACAGCTTATTCCCGAAATCCATCACCGGGCAGGGCACATGCACGCGTATCGAATCTTGGTTGCGTTTCTCGCGGGAATTCTTGTGATCGGGTACGTCATTACGTTGGTGCACCACGGATAGGTGTTGATTTTTTAGAAGCGCTGGGCGGAGAGAGCGAGATTCGAACTCGCGGGTCCTTGCGGACCGACAGTTTAGTAAACTGTTGATTTAAACCACTCATCCATCTCTCCTCTGAACACTAGGCGATTATATCGTATGTATGTGGGAGGTTCGAGGGAGATAATAGAGTGAAAAGTGCTAGTCATTGTACGTTTTTTTGGACAACTGCGGTACATTGTTAGTGAGAAGTAGTAGGGAAGGGCGGATGAAATAAAAAAGCGCCGTCCCGATTCTCTGGGGCGGCGCTCAGTCGTCATGCTGCTACTTGAGGTAATCCTCCACACTCTTGCAGATTTCCCACACCTTTTCTGAAGCTTTCCCGACGTAGTTGGCAGGATCGCGCAAGAATTTCTGCACAGTGTCAGGTATATTCTCCCACGCTGCTCGTAACAGTGGGTCACTCTCAGTTAGCGCAGTAACAGCATCTACCAATGTCCGGCTTGCACCGACCATGGGCATTGCGCGGTGGTTGATAACTTCATGCGCGTCGCCCTCGTAGCCATATATTTGCAATGCGAGGTAGAGCGACTCAGCGAGAATCACGTCTCCCTGTTTCTGTATATTACGTTTGCAAGATTCAACGTCCACGACTATTCGTTCGATGAACGGTCGCTTATCACTCTTGCCTTCTCTGAGTAGTGTGTCGAGTTGATAGGTCAAGTTCACGAGCACGATCGGAAAGTCGCGTGCGAGAGAACTTCCCACGAGGTCTCGCTGGTGTTCACTGATCGTCGTGTCGAGTACTTTACCGAACTCATTCTTGCTACGCAGCCACATGCCTTCGAGATTTTCGAAGTGTAGTGGATTACGTTTGTGCGCCATTGTCGAAGAGCCGACCTGCCCTCTCTCAAAGGGTTCAG
>CAYMRY010000104.1:0-1927 GCA_964393065.1 uncultured Candidatus Saccharibacteria bacterium | reverse complement strand
AACACAAAGCCGCCGGTTGTTGGACCGGCGGCTCAATTCTTCGTGCACACTATGCTGATACCTTGCGTCGCCGGATGAGATTGAGGACTTCCGCAGACGTTACCCGCTTTGAGTCGCGGATTTTCGATACGATCTGTATCGTTTTCGAAATAACATCCTGCGCTGCCTGGAGCTCATGTATCAATACATCATCGTCTTCCCGTGAAGAAAGACTAAAGATGCGCTTGAACTCTTCCGGAGTCCAGTCGACGATCGTCGAGCCAGAAACTTCCTTCGCGAGATTGAGCAGGATATCTTTTCTTCGCGCCGGCTGGTAGCGCTGAGTCTTCTGACGGCCATTCCCATTCTTAAATGTGAGCGTAAGATCGCGGATGAAATCAGCTGCACGCACCGAATTCAGACCGCGATTGACGATGACTGCCGCCAACAGTTTCTGCATCGCAAAGCGCCGCTCATCTTCTTCCAGATTCTCGAATGAAGAGTGGCCCGTGGCTTCGCGCGCATTCACAAAATCAGCGAATTTCATCGCCAACGCCTCGAGCTCTTCGCTCTCGGGCGCTTTTACACCGCCGAGAATACTTGCCGGATAGATCGGTAGCACTCGCTTCTTGTTTTTCGAGTCTGATTCAAGAAGCGAAAACAGATCAGGATGTAGTCTCGTGAGATTTATCCGGTACTCGACGGTAAGCCGATTTATGCCATGTGTATCGGCGATCTGTGAGATCGACTTTCCTGCCTGTCGCTCGCGCACAAACTCAAATCCTTGCTCGAGCTCTGAGAGAGCCTCACGACACGCGTTCAAGACACCACCATCAGTTCGATGCGCATTTTCATCAGAATAGATTTTGATGCGCACCGGAACGGCTGGCAAAAGTGACTTTTGAGCACTCCCTGCACGACGATGTCCGCTCACAATAATGAACGGGAGTTTTTCGTGCTCCGACTTCAGACGCACCCACGGTGCCAGTTCGCGCGGCGTGACGGTAATTGCTTCCCGCACGCCACAAGTCTCGATACTCTTTTCGAGTTCCGCGAGACGTGCTTCTGACATAAATTTGCGTGGTTGATCGGGATCAGGCGCCAAATGACTAGGATCGACGTATCCCGTAGCATCGTCCTGTCCCCACCATGGCAAGGGCGCATCCGAGACGGATACTTTCTTGCCATCCGGCAGAGCGACTATACGTACGATTTGCTTTCGCATGCTCGATCTCCAGGTACACTAGTTTTCCAAGAGCTAGTCTGTTGTGCAGCATAGCCCGATTATGAAGAAAAGCCACTACACCGGCGGCAAATTTGGGGCGAAATTTGCCGCAAAGCCTACGGGTGCTTTAGGGGGCTTAGAGCGGCTCGTAGGTCGCGTGAGAGGCACCGCCCACTCTTTTTAACTTGCCCGCTTTTACCAATTCGTTCAGATAGTTTGTTACCGTCGTGTCGGTTACGGCGAGCAACAACTGCACATCATCATTCTTAATACTGCCCTTCTCGTGTGCGAGGCGCATGATTTTTTCGAGCTTTTCCTGCTTGCGGGCACGGCGTGCATCCAGCGCTTTTGCACGCTGCACATTGATGGCTGCTGGGGCTATCGGGGGTGTGGATGGAGCGGATGACGGAGAGGGCGCCGCCGAAGCCGCAGGCTGAGGCGGTGGGGCTGGGGTGGGATTGGATGACTGCGGCGCTGCAACTTCCCCGCTTTCAATCGAGACGATCTCGGGCAGTACCTCAGGCACAGTAACTTGTTCAATTGCATCCGGCATCGACACAACCTCCTGCGCAATTTCCGGCGGCAGCGCTTCAGTCACCTCGACAACTTCAGAAACTGGCGGCGCAACCGGCACTTCAGGGGCACTCGGCGCAGCCTCACTCACACCATCTGCATCCATCGCATCACTCATGCACAAATGATATGCCTAAAATGAACAAACGC
>CAYMRY010000103.1:0-1954 GCA_964393065.1 uncultured Candidatus Saccharibacteria bacterium | reverse complement strand
GTCGCATTTCGCGCAGAGGGTGGTTCGCGTGGCAGCGGCGAAAGTTGTTCGGCCCCCTTAAGAAGGAGTGTCCTCTGTGCAAGGGCCGCGGAAAGCGCGATGTCGTTTACGATCGCGACAACACGCTGGTGTGGGCGGATACGTGGCGGTGGACGCAGGACGGCGATCTCTGGGTCGCGACTTACAATTTTTTGGGTCGGCAGATGACCTGGGCACAGCTCGACGAAGCCATGTGTCCGCGTGATTTCCTCTTCGACTTCGACTATGGCGAGGGTGAGAACGTACTTTCAGACGACCCGTTCGCGCCCTCCAACGTTATCCCACTTCGCCCTCCGGACTAGAGGCAGTACTTCAATCTCGGGGGGAGAAAGAATTGTGCCCGCGGCGTTCTCGCCGCGGGCTCCTTGTTTTATGAGCAAATCTCAAGCAGAATTAGCAACACATTGCCGGATCGTCTAATGGTAGGACTGGAGCCTTTGAAGCTCCCTATTTTGGTTCGAATCCAAATCCGGCAAATACTAAAATGTAGTACCATACACTAGTGTCGCCTCTATTCATCATTCTGTGTTTTGCACTTGCTTCAGCGGCTGGATTTTATGGCGCGTACCTGTACGGTCGTCGCACAAAAACATTTCATTGGAGCGAATACATCGCGCTTATGGCGGGGCCGCTTTTGGGGTGTCTCGTCCTTGCTACTTTTTACGGAATGGCAATGGTCTATTTGTTTATCGCATCATCGGTGGTGGGCTTCGTTCTCGAATACGGTACCGGTTTGATGTACCACAAGACACTCAATCGTCGACTGTGGACCTATGGTAAATACAGCGTCGGGGGATATACGAGTTTGCTCACCTTCCCAATGTGGGGTGTCACTGGTGTTGTATTTTGGCTTCTTAGTCGCAGCGTCGGCCTGTAATGACGCAGCTGATTTTCATGCGGTATACTGTTCTTAACGAGTAACGCTTATACACATATGTATTTCAAAGGACTTACCGATTACAAGGAACCGCTCGTTGCCGCGGCGACACTCCTTAGTTTTGGCATCGTGATCGCGGCGATTTCTGGCTCGTATGCCGCCTACCGCATCAAGACTGCAGCGAACACAATTGAAGTAACCGGTTCTGCAAAAGAGGCTGTTGTCGCTGATTTTGGACGCTGGGTCATCAACCTCGATGCGCGTACGCCGGCCGATAATCAGCAAATTGGATTTGATCGACTCGAACGCGCAAGTGATTCGATAGCCGCATACTTAACGAAGCAGGGCTTTACAGATATTGAAACACCTGCGCCGAGCGTGAATCCCAATTACACGTATCCGGATCGTAGCGAGCCAATCCTTACGGGCTATACGGTAAATCGACAGATCATCGTTCGCTCGCCCGACATTGATGCGCTCTCGAATCTAGCGAACAATATTACGCCGCTTACCGGTGCGAATTACAACGTATCGACCGGCGGACTTGAACTCACGTATCAAAAACTTGCCGACGAGCGCGTGAAGCTTCTTGCGGGCGCGATTCGCGATGCGAAAGCGCGCGCGGAGGCGATTGCAAAGGAAACTGGCAGATCAGTAGGCGCACTGAAAACGGCAACAGGAGGCGTCGTGCAGGTGCTTCCGCAAGGGGGTGTCGATATCAGCGACTATGGCTCCTACGATACGCAATCAAAAAACAAAGATGTGATGGTGACGGTGCGCGCAAGCTTCGTTTTGGAATAATGTCTTCATTCTCGTATCATCGTCTAATCCTAGACTCTAGACTGGTGTGGTGGCGTTGCCTTTTGAAAGGGTCGCAATGATACTACGTCATTTTTAGTACACTCACTTCATCATTCATATGAGCACTCGACTTTTCACCATTCTCATACTTCTTATAATCGCGGGCGGCGTGCTGTGGTACGTGCAAACGTCGCGACAAGCGGCACAAACTCCAAATCAACCGACGACGTCGACACC
>CAYMRY010000102.1:0-1982 GCA_964393065.1 uncultured Candidatus Saccharibacteria bacterium | reverse complement strand
GTTTCGACCTACGGCGCTATCGCGCGAGCGGCAGGTGGGGGCAGTATGGCGTCCCGCTCGATTACGGGCATCCTCGCAAAGGCGTGGAAAAATGGGGAGAAGAAGATTCCGTTCCATCGCATTGTGTATAGCGACGGCCGAATCTGGGTTTCCGATGAATATCGCACAAAGCGTCTTCTGCTCTACAAAAAAGAAGGCATCAAGCTCCAGAAAGATCGCATCGTCGATTTTGCGGATAAGCTCATGACATTCTGATTTGCTATACTGGTGTCATGATTGCTCATACATCAGTTTCAGTGAAGGATTATCAGAAGTCGAAAGGGTTTTACGAGAAGGCGCTCGCGCCGCTCGGCTACACAATCGGGATGGATTTACCCGAATACCAGGCTTGTGGGTACAAAAACGAACAGGGTCAGCAGGATTTCTGGATTGGTACGAATCCAAACGCGACCGGCGTGCACGTGGCATTTCTTGCGAAGAGTAAGGAAGAAGTAGATGCATTTCATGCGGCTGCACTCGCGGCAGGCGGTAAAGATAACGGTGCACCTGGTTATTGCACTATGTATAGCGCAGGCTACTACGGTGCGTTTGTCTACGCTTTGACGGTTCAAATATAGAAGCGGTGTGGTTTGATCCGGAAAAGTAATGCCGCTTAAGCGGCATTGTTTCCTGATATGCACAGGTACTCCTTGTGCTTCATGAAGACGAGTAGATACTTGCGGCATGGACAGTGTGATGCGGGGGCAAACACTCCGGCTTGCGATCGTTGCTGCTGGTATTCTCTTTTTCTCCTTCCTTGTGCCACAGCGCAGCGAAGCTCTCCAAATGTACGTACAGAATCTTGAGAATGCGACGTCGACAAACGCTACGTTAGCGTTTTACAAAATCCCAGCAGGTAGGAGTGCGCCTTTGGGACTCAAATCAATTGAGCTTATAGCATCTACTGGAGGCGCGGCTCATTCATTTCGAGCCACTGTCATATGTCGTCGCTTTGCAGACTACACTGGCACCTGCCCGGAGATGCTCGATTTTCAGGTTGTAACCGATTCGGTTGGCCTTACAGCTACTGCCACCCACTACATTCTGCCGTTTACAATAGGAAGTACTACTCCGCTTATCAGCACGCGATTTTACGCATTTGGTATTCAGCGCATTAATGGAGCCTCGCACGGCATTCAGCTGCGGGGAATATCGGCGCCAAGTACTTGTGTGATAACTGGTTGTGGCCTTTCGGGGACACCCTACGTCGTAGTAGAGGATCAGACACCGGAACCTGGGTGTACAGTAAATTGCAACTCGAATATCCTTTTCATACCTGGAATAGAATCAAGTCGTCTGTATCGGCCGAATGGGGGAGGTGAGGAGAGGTTGTGGGAGCCGGGAAGCGAAGATGATGTGCATGATCTGTATTTGAATGCTGCGGGCGAGAGTATTCGACCTGATATTTATACAAAAGTAGGGGACGTGCTCGATGAAATTCCAGTCACGGGTTCGAATGTGTACAAATCGTTAATGAATGATCTTGAAACGTGGAAGACCGCCGACAATCTCATCGCCGATTATGGTGTTGCTCCCTATGATTGGCGGCTCACACTTGATGAGGTGCTTAACTTTGGAAACATGGTCGACGACAAAATTTATTACTCGGGCGATTCTCGCGCAACGAGTACGCCGTATATCATTCAAGAATTGCGACGTCTTGCCGGAAATTCAAGAAACGGCAAGGTAACTATTATTGCTCACTCAAATGGAGGCCTTGTCGCGAAAGCACTGCTTCAAAAGCTTGAAGAACTCAATGATCCGCTTCTTGCAAATATAGATTCACTTATCTTAGTTGCTGTGCCTCAGACGGGGACACCACAGGCTCTTGGGGCGCTCCTCCATGGTTATGATCAAGCGCTGCCAAATGAAATGTTTCCTTTTATTTTAACGCCGGAGACTGCTCGTGAATTCGCGAGTAATGCGCCGATGGTGTACCACCT
>CAYMRY010000101.1:0-2017 GCA_964393065.1 uncultured Candidatus Saccharibacteria bacterium | reverse complement strand
CTCCAGGTAGTATGTCAAAACTTGCTCCTTATTTTTTGTGGCCATCACTCGTCTCGCTTGTCTGTTTTGTTATTGTTGCGTGGTTTGGGGGAGTTTCTGCGCTCCTCATTGCGATTCTCCTCACTATTCTCGAAATTACACTCTCGTTTGATAACGCGGTCATCAATGCACGGGTACTCGTGCGCATGAGTCGGTTGTGGCAAGAGCGGTTTCTTACCTGGGGGATTCTGTTTGCCGTCGTATTAACACGGGCGTTTCTTCCCATTCTTATCGTGGCCGCATCGGTCTGGATGAGTCCGTGGCTCGTAGCAAAGCTTGCCTTTACTGATGCTGCAGCATATGGGCATTTGCTCGAGGGTGCACATTACGTTATTGCATCGTTCGGTGCCGTATTTCTTATGATGGTTGGTTTAAAATACTTTTTCGACGATGCAAAGGAAACGCACTGGCTCCACATCATCGAAACACATTTAGCGCGCTCTGGACGGATTGAAGCGATAGAGATTGCAATAGTACTCATCATGCTCCTTGTCGCAGGTCTTATCATCCCCGCACATGCACTTGAAATATTGATAGCAGGAATAATCGGTATGATTTCTTTTATTGTCGTACAGGGAATTGCGAGCGCGTTCGAGGTTGAGGAAGAACAATTGGAAAGCGCCGGATTTGCGCTGTTTATGTACCTCAATATGCTCGATGTTGCGTTCTCCCTAGATAGCGTCGTGGGTGCCTTTGCGCTCTCGACCAATCTTCTCGTCATCACGGTAGGGCTCGGCATCGGGGCCTATTTTGTGCGCTCTCTCACAATCTTCATGGTTCGCGAAAAGACGCTCGATGCGTTTGTATATCTTGAGCACGGTGCACACTATGCGATTCTTGGGCTCGCAGGAGCTATGTTTCTTGGACTCGTTATGGATGTCCCAGAGCCGATAACGGGACTTGTCGGACTCTTCTTTATTGGCGCCGCGCTAGTATCTTCGCGAAAACTCGCATAATCTACCGACTTCGCGCGGTGGCGTAAGTGTGGTACAAAGCGTCGGGACTGAACGTTGAGACCATCAAAACACGGAGGTTTTCGTGAAGCTTTTCGGAGAAAGACATCTTTCGGAGGACGCTCAACGGCTTCTTCCTGATGTGACGGAAGTTACAAATATCGCATATGCGATTCATGTGGCAAGTGACGCAACGCTTGTAGGTACGGCATTTCGTGCTGTCGCCGAAACAATCGTTACACAATTCCTTGCACTGACAGCGCCGTCAGGAACTGTAGATGCCGCATATCTCGAAAGTATTCGTGGTATAGCGCTTGCCCATGCGCGCGGTCTGACACGACGAAAGCAGGCATGGTTGCGAGAGTTGCACGATGCTGAACGAGAAAAGAACTCAAGCCTCGAGCGAGTACGGGAGGCGCGGAATAATACTCAAGGCCTCAATGCAGCTTGGAAGTTGCTCTCACCGGCGATACTTCTTATTGCGGGTTATATGTGTGGTAAGATCATCGCGCTCATCGTCCCGAATGATATTGCATCTCAGACGGGAGAGCGAATGCCGGCACTCCTTCTTGGGCTCGTATTTGTATTTGTTGGACGGGCGTTCAGCTTTTGGGTTATGGACCGACAAAGAAGTGCGATCGAACTCGCCTATCGTAAACGTTGTGCGAGAGCGGATCTTGACTACGAAGAAGCGAAACTCAAAGAATGGCAGGTATCACAATCACAGCTGTGCGAAAAGTGGCGCGAGTACACGGGAAAAGAGTACCTCTTAACTGCATCGTTCAAAATGGTTCTGGAATCGGACTTGTTCGTGCGTGAACGTCTCGCACGTGACACAAGCTCCCCTCAGAACAGCAACATTCGGCTTATTCGTCGCATACTCCGCATGGTGCGGCGCGTACGTCGACCGTTATTCAGGGGTCGTGTCTCGAGTGCTGCGGCATTCGAAAAGGTAAATCAATAACACTTTGAAATGTTTTCATGCGCTTATGCCGCTCGTCTGAAAGGACGAGTGGCATTTCTTT
>CAYMRY010000100.1:0-2087 GCA_964393065.1 uncultured Candidatus Saccharibacteria bacterium | reverse complement strand
TCCATCCTTTTACCAACGTCGGAATGCAGGCGAATCCATCAGCAATCGCGGCAAAAAGAATTGCGGTAACGGGAGAATCAGCAAGGAGCCACACTATGAGGGCGAGTACAGAGAAAACGCCGCACAGAAAATCAAACTTTGTGAGCCTCCAAAAGCTCTGGGCATTGACGAAAGAAGCAAGAAAAATTAAGAGGGGCATAAGCCCGGATACAAAAATTCGTACAGTCGCCCATCCATCAGCACCAGCTGAAAGTGCTGCTCCCGTACCAATAAGAGGCGCCAGTGCCCACAACCCAAAAGAAACACGATTCGGCTTCGACTTCCCCTGTATAGTGTCACGAATATACGCGATTGATCCGAACACACTAATAACTGCGCTTACAAGAACAAGAATGTGAGTCCAATCCATTCAGCAAAGCATACCGCCGCCGCACTAAAACACCAGTATAAAAAATTGAACTGGCAAAGTGACACCTTGCCAGTTGCGATTTGTACGGTTTTCGTCTGTGATACGATTCCGGGATGGAAATAGAATACGAAGCAAAATTTCTCAATATTGATAAAGACGAGGTTCGCACGCGGCTGCGCGCGGCAGGAGCTACGCTTGAGCGGCCGGAATTTTTTCAAAAACGCTGGGTGTTTGATTTGCCGGGAGATCGACATTCATTGCACACATTTATGCGCGTGCGCGACGAGGGCGACATCGTTACCATGACGTGGAAGCATTTCGCAGGAGACAATATCGACGATCAAAAGGAGATCGAAGTAATAGTCGATGATTTTGAGAAAGCAGTCGAGATACTTACTCAAATCGGCTGTATCGCCCGTTCGTATCAGGAAAATCGCCGCGAACTTTGGAAACTCGACGACGTCGAATTTATGATCGATACCTGGCCATACTTTGAGCCATACATCGAAGTCGAAAGTACATCGGAGAACGCCGTACGGGATGCCGCACAGAAAGCAGGTTTCGACTGGAACAGCGCCCTTTTTTGCGGAGTCTCCAAATTATTCCAAATGAAATACGGCGAACACATGCACATGCGCCATGTCCCCAGAATCGCGTTCGATATGCCGAATCCGTTTGTGTAAACGAAACACGAATAGTACAGGATTCGCCGCATCAGACGCGTGACATTTCGTTTTTTCATAGTATAATCGCGCGGGTCCTCATTTTGAGCGATCTTTGACACATAGCAGGAGAACCAATGCGAGAAACCATACGACTACTCCTTGGCGGAGACCCGTTGCTTCAGACAACCCTCCTCCTCATCGGCATTACCAGCAGCGCAGTCACTGTCATATTGACTCTAATGCGCATATTCGGCGGTGTCGATGCTGATCACACCTCCGACAGCTCCGGCGAAGTCGACACTGAACATGGAATATCGATCGGGAGTTTTCTCTCGGTCCATAGCCTGTCTATGTTCTTTGCAATGTTCGGCCTCGTTGGCTTCGCAGCACTGCGCAGCAACTTCAGCTCCACTCTCTCACTTGGGATCGGATTTGGTGCTGGCGTTTGTGCAATGGTGGCGATCGTCATGCTGATGCGCGCCATAAGCTCACTCGGATCGAGCGGCACTATGAAGCCGAGCGATATTGCGAGTGCTTACGGGACCACCCAAACACAGATCCCCGGAATAGGGCAGCCCGGCATTGGTCTTGTCGCGCTCGACATAAACGGCATGTCCCATGAATACCAGGCCACAGCTGGATGCGAAGACCCGCTTCCGGCAGGAATGCACGTGAAGGTCGTACAGACTCGCGGCCCGAACGCTGTCGTGGTTGTACCCGCATAACTAGAAGCGCACAGGAAAGGATTACCCATGAACCCCGAATCTCTCTTACCGAGCGTCGGATCGACGGTTCTCGTCGTTGCCGGACTCATCTTTGGTCTCGCTATCGTTGGCACGTTGATGGCGATGATTAAGCGCTATCGACTCTGCCCCTCAGACAAGCTGCTCGTCATCTATGGCCGCACAGCGAAGTCAGGCGGTCAGACAAAAGCCGCGCGCGTAGTCCATGGCGGCGGCGCCTTCGTGCTTCCGCTCATACAAAGCTATGAAATGCTGGATCTGAAACCTCTT
>CAYMRY010000099.1:0-2158 GCA_964393065.1 uncultured Candidatus Saccharibacteria bacterium | reverse complement strand
TGTTTCTTTTCAGCGTCACTATCGTCCGCCTCGTGAACAAGCGGTTCGCCCTCTACGTCAAGATTCTGATCAGACATGCGTGATCGAGCTTACGACTGTGCGTTACCGGTATTTTGAGACTCTTCAGGACCTTTAGGATTGTCCGCAGGCTTCTCACTGCTTTGCGCTTTTTGCATCGCCTCGCCGATCGTACTCATGGCACTCGAGAGCGCTTCCGATGCAGATGTTATAGCTGCAGCGTCGCTTCCCGCGCGCGCCGCCTTCAGCGCATCGATTTTCTCTTGTACATTTTTGCGAATGTCTTCACCCACCTTCTCGCCGTGTTCTTTGAGTGCCTTCTCGGCAGCGTACACCATCTGATCTGCGGTATTTTGTAAGTCGATGAGCTCGCGCTTCTTTTTGTCATTTTCCGCATTAGCCTCGGCGTCAGCGCGCATCTTCTCGATATCAGCGTCCGTAAGTCCACTCCTTTGTTCTATGCGAATTGATTGTTCCTTGCCTGAGGTCTTATCCTTTGCCTTTACACTGAGAATCCCATTAGCATCAATATCAAACGTGACCTCAATTTGCGGCATTCCGCGCGGTGACGGTGGAATACCATCGAGATTAAAGCGGCCAAGAGATTTGTTATCAGCTGCCATAGGGCGCTCGCCCTGTACCACGTGAATTTCGACGGAGGGCTGATTGTCGGAAGCCGTAGAAAATACCTGCGATTTTGAAGTCGGAATGGTCGTATTGCGCTCGATCAACTTCGTTGCAACACCGCCGAGCGTCTCGATCCCCAGTGAGAGTGGAATCACATCAAGGAGAAGCACGTCTTTCACATCTCCCTGCATGATGCCTCCCTGGATCGCCGCGCCGAGCGCCACAACCTCATCGGGATTCACACCCATGTGCGGCTTTTTGCCAAAGAATTTCTCAACCGCCTGCTGCATGGCCGGCATGCGCGTCTGACCACCGACAAGAATGACCTCGTTGATATCGCCAATTTTAAACGGTGAAGCGTCCATCGCGCGCTTTGAGATTTCCATTGCGCGTTGAATGTATTCATCGGCGAGTTCTTCGAGCTTTGCACGGGTCAATTTGACGAGGAGGTGGCGTGGGCCAGAACTATCCGACGTAATGAATGGAATGTTGATCTCCGACTCAATCGCGGACGAGAGCTCAATTTTGGCCTTTTCTGCAGCCTCGTCGAGGCGCTGCCGCGCAAGCGCGTCGTTGCGCACATCGATGCCGCTCTCTTTCTTAAACTCATCCGCTATCCAGCTCATTATTTTTTGATCAAGATCCTTTCCGCCGAGATGCGCGTCGCCATCCGTTGCACGCACTTCGATCACATCATCCCCCACCTCGAGAACGGAGATATCGAACGTTCCGCCACCAAAATCGAAGACGACAATTTTTTCGTTTTTCTTTTTGTTGAAGCCGTATGCGAGCGCCGCTGCGGTCGGCTCGTTGATGATGCGCTTTACGTCGAGTCCTGCAATCTTTCCGGCATCTTTCGTCGCTGCGCGCTGCGCGTCATTAAAGTACGCAGGAACTGTAATTACTGCTTCGGTGATCTTTTCGCCGAGCTTTGCTTCGGCATCCTGTTTCATTTTCTGAAGAATCATCGCCGAGATTTCTTCTGGTGAGTACCACTTGTCCCCCATCTGAACTTCAATGCCGCCCGTTGCAGACTTTCGCATTTCAAACGGCACCGCCGCTTTATCTTTCTGCACGGCTGCTTCGTCAAAATTGTGCCCAATGAAGCGCTTGATTTGATAGACCGTGTTCTTTGGATTCGTCACCGCCTGACGACGCGCAAGGAGTCCTACGACGCGCTCGCCGGTTTTCGTTGTTGCAACCACCGACGGCGTCGTACGCGCACCTTCTGCGTTTTCAATGATGTTCGGCTCGCCGCCCTGAATGACCGCCATCGCCGAATTTGTCGTTCCCAAATCAATGCCGAGTATTTTTGCCATAGTGTGATTGTTTTTTCTTGTAATCAGTGAAAATTATATACAGAAGTGTGAAGGGCTTGTCAAATCATCAGCATTTATGCAGTAAAAACTGCTACTTGCGCGGGGCGAAGTATGCGATCGCCCGCTTTATACCCCTTGCGGAGCACCTCGGCGATAGTGTGCGGCTCACCACCTTGCACCTCACGAATTGCTTC
>CAYMRY010000098.1:0-2207 GCA_964393065.1 uncultured Candidatus Saccharibacteria bacterium | reverse complement strand
AAGAATCCGACATCATCCTCGTTGATATGGACAACGTGCTTGCCGATCAGGTCGGGAGTTTCTTGGATATCCTTGAGCGGCGGTTTCCGCACATTCCACGTCCGGGGCGCGGCGCATTATCCTCGTTTGAGTTTGACGAGCACTTTCCGGAGAAATTTCGTGTCGAAGTGAGAGATATCAGACTCACTGAAGGGTTTTTCCGCCAGCTTCTTCCGCTTGATGGGGCACTCGATGGTCTCCGAAAACTTCAGGAGCGTGGATTCGATGTACGAATTCTCACAGCTCCGACATGGGAGTGGAAGCATTGCGTACCGGAGAAATTTGCGTGGGTTGAAGAGTACTTGGGAAAAGAGTGGTGCGGGAGCATGATACTTACGCGTGATAAGACACTCGTACGCGGCCGCATTTTGATTGATGATGCGCCGGTTGTTTCTGGATCACTCGTGCCTGTATGGGAACACATACTTTTTGATCAGCCCTACAATCGTGCAATCACTGATAAGCGCCGCGCCGCCTGGGCGACCATGGACTCGCTTTTGTAAATTGTATTGCCTCTAAGTTTGGTAAGTGTGAGTTTGTGGGGAGCGAGGGATACAAAAGGCTTCACAAATGGCAACCTGAAAAATGCATAAGTGAAAAGTATATCTCCCAGAAGCATTGCCCCATAAAAAGGCAACCCAGCTAAAAGGCAGGTGAGTAAGCCTGGTACGGTATGCGGATACCACGTCGATGTCGCCCAAACTACCGTATTCGTGATGAGGAAGAAGAGGGTTGCGCCAAGGAAGTTGAGCGAGACAAGGTAGATACGAGACGCAGGAGTATGCTTCGGAAGGAGTGTGCCGAGCATGCCTATAAGCATGAAAGAAGCGTAGACAGAAACCATGAGTTTCCAGCTATACAAACCGAGCATGAGGTCGGTGAGAACCAGTGTCGCAAGGGGAATAAAAAGACCAAAGAGTCCGAAGCGAGTGCGAGCTTTGAGTGCAACAGCGCTGAGTGCGGTCATGTTGGGGAGGTGTGGCAGCAGGCGACTCGCTGCGCTGAGAAAGATTAGCACCGCAATTTCAAGGAGAACGGCGCGCATACTTACATTGAAGTGTCAGGTTCGTGAAATCGCCATTCAATCGCGTCGCCTTTTTTGATTATGTATGCATCCGCGCCGACAGGTGCAAGTGCGCCATTGATGTAGTAGTGCCAGAATTTTCCTTCGCGGCCGTTTTCAAGCGCGCCCATTTTCTCAACAAGTTCGCCCATACCGGCATATTTTTTTGTCTTGAACTCAAATCCACGCACTTGGCTAACCGTCTGCACAAGTGAGAGCGCGGTCACGCCCTCGAGGATCGTGTGCGTGGTTGTTGGTGCGACCCCTTCGATCGTAAGGGTGATGTCAAACATCTCGCGCGTAGTCGTCGCGTCGCTTGCGATGTTGGTCGACACAACATCCTTTGTTTTATTGCGACCAGCAACAATTGCGAAACCGAGAACGGCGAGAATGAAAATAATTAACAAGAGTATTATCCATTGTGAACGAGTCATAGTGATGCACATACATTGATAACCGTCTATGTATTGGTAGTATACAGCTATGCTCTATACCGGGAAAGGGGATAACGGAACGACGAAATTGTACGACTCTACCGAGCGGATTCATAAAGATGATACGCGCATTGAGGCATTGGGGAATGTCGATGAACTGAATTCATGGATAGGCTTGTGCGCGGCGGAGGTGGAGGGCGATGATTCCATGCGTGCGCAGCTACGAGAGATGCAGGAGGATCTTTTTATTATGCAGGCGCAATTGGCGGGAGCGCCAAAGGCGCTCCCGCCCTCCTCTCTCGCATTCCTCGAATCCCTCATCAATGATGTCGAAAAAGAAATCCCACCCATCCACTCATTCACTATCCCCGGCGCGACAGTTCTATCAGCGCACCTCGACGTCGCCCGCACAATCGCGCGCCGCGCCGAGCGTTCTCTCGTCTCACTCCACGACAAATCACTCGCCGGAAACGTCATCCCCTATGTGAATCGACTTTCAAGCGCTCTTTTTGCGTTCGCTCGTCTTGCCGCATTTCAGGCGGGCATGAAAGAAAATTCTCCGTCATACTGACCGGATAAGTTTTATAGTAATAGGAATTGTGAAATTGTACTTATTACCGTAATGGTTCAATAGCTTGGCACCACATGCGGGAATACAGTGTGGTATGGCA
>CAYMRY010000097.1:0-2245 GCA_964393065.1 uncultured Candidatus Saccharibacteria bacterium | reverse complement strand
CTGGCTTTGATGTTGCGGGATTCGTCCCGGCATTACTTGGGTCAATTGTGCTCTCGGTTCTCGGGTGGTTAATTGGGAAGATGCTCTAGTTTGACTTTTAGGGTATTATGTAGTATAAAGTGTATCTCTCAAGCAGTGGAGGAATTAGATGAATGTCGTGAGAGGGCTGGCGGTAATCTTCGTGTGTCTCTTTGCACTCGCGATTGGGTACGAGAGTGCCTTCTTCGCGCGGGCGGCAATTATTACAGTCGCATTCGCGCTCGGTGTGTGGAACGCGTACGAGACTCAGAACGAAATGCCGGCGATAATCGGCGTCACGCTCGCCACCATCATCGTTACCGTCTGGTGGATGATCGACGCGACGATCGTCGTGTCCTGAGTGAAGTCGAGAACGACGAAATGGAGGGGCGCCACGAATCGGCGCCTCTTATCTTTTTTCAAGAAACGTGCGCACCTGTTCCACCACTTCTGCTGCTGTGTATTTTGCTTTTAACAGATGAGCATCCGCTCCAAGCTCAGCCAGTCGTCCCATCTCGCCATCTTGTCCTTCGTTTGTGAGTGCAATTTTCAAGCAGTGTTTCGGAAGGTGAATGTTTTTGAGGCCCTCAAGAAACTCATAGCCACTTTGCGCCGGCATTGTAATATCAAAGAGAATGGCATCAGGTGCATAGCCGTTGTTAAGAGCGGTAAATCCTTCTTCCGCGGACTTGCATGCAAACACATCAAAACCACTCTTCAAAAATTTAATGCTATAAATTTCGAGCAAAAACGTTTCGTCGTCGATGAGAAGGACTTTGGGTTTTGAATCGTGCGCCATAGGCTAAGTGACCCCCGTCACGTTAGTATACGTGGTTTTTTGGGTTGGGATATTCGACTCATACTGCCTCATTCTTGATTGAAATAGAAAGTGACACAGTATAGGGAAAGTGCCAGCTAGGAGCATTTATGGCTGGCACGTATACTCGCCTGAGACCTCTTTGGCACAAGCCAAGGGGCTATTGAGTACAAAGAAAGCAATTGGAGACTCTCATGACGTCGCTACCACATGTCGCGATTATTGAACTCGGTTCGCAGTACACGCTTCTCATCGAGCGGACGTTGCGTGAACTTGGTGTTCGCTCGGTGATCCTCGATCCCAAGCGTGCTCGTAGTTGGCTGGTAAAGCACCCTTTGAAGGCAGTTATTCTCTCCGGTGGAGCTGCGAGTGTCTACGACGACAACTCACCGCAACCGCCAGAAGAAATATTTGCGCTCAGGCGCGAAGACGGAAAGCAAGTCCCGATCCTCGGCATCTGCTACGGCATGCAATGGCTTGCCCATCGCCTCGGTGGTGAGGTGAAATCGGTTGCAGATCACAAAGAGTACGGCCTGTCGCAAATTCTGTACGTTGGTCCAATACATGACGATGTATTTGCAGGCCCACTCGTTCAGAGCGTATGGATGAGCCACGGCGATACGGTGACGAAAGAACCCTCAGGGTTCAACGTTCTTGCGGTCAGCAGTTTCGATGTGGGAGCGGAAACATATGCAACCGCAATGATGACCAATGGGATGATATATGGCGTTCAATTCCATCCTGAAGTGAGTCACACACCACACGGCAAGGAAATGCTCACTAAATTCCTCGCTATGGCCGGTTGTGAGAAGGACTGGGCTCCGACATCAGTTGTGACCTCGATACAAGAAGATGCGATTGCTCGAATCGGCAACGAACGAGTAATCTTCGGTTTTAGCGGTGGCGTCGATTCCACGACTGTTTCGGCGATACTCGCACCGGTTCTCAAAGACCGTCTTCTTGCGGTCACGATCGACGGCGGGCATCTGCGCGAAGGCGAGCTCGATGAAATACAGGCGCATGCCAAGGCCGCCGGAGTGAATCTGCGCATCATGGATGCTCGCGCTGAGTTCAATGCAGTCATGCACGATACGGTCGATGCCGAAGAAAAGCGTAAGCGGTTCAAGAAGGTGTACACCTCGCTCTTTGTGAGAGCGGCGCAGGACTTCAACGCGACGGCAGTATTGCAAGGTACCCTCGCGCCAGATCGGATCGAATCGGGGGCTACGGGCGGTGCACTCATCAAGTCGCATCACAACGTCGGGCTCGATTTCGGCAATCTCACGCAGTGGCACCCGATCGATCACTTGTTCAAGTACGAAGTGAGGGCGCTTGCGAGAGAGGTCGGACTTCCCGAAAGCGTATGGAATCGCCAGCCCTTCCCGGGTCCGGGACTCTTTCTGCGCGTTG
>CAYMRY010000096.1:0-2293 GCA_964393065.1 uncultured Candidatus Saccharibacteria bacterium | reverse complement strand
CTCGCTGCACTCGCGGTTGCAGAAGCAGCGGGAATTGCCCAAGAGGATGCGTCGCTTGCTCTGCGCGCGTGGGCGCCACCGCCAGGCCGCATGCGCATTATTGAAGGCATCAAAGGTTCGATACTTATCGATGACACATATAACTCTTCGCCGGCTGCGGCCGCTTCTGCCCTCACAACACTTAAACAGATTAAAGGATTCAAAAAGAAAATTGCAGTCCTAGGCGACATGCTCGAGCTCGGCCGCTTTTCTAAGGAAGCACACATTGAAGTGGGAATGATTGCGACTAAATGCGCAACACAATTGATAACCGTAGGCCTTCGCGCCCGCGCAATCGCAGAAACCGCGCTCGATAACGGCATGCCGGACATTAAAATTCGACAATATGAACAAGGCGAATCGGCTCGTGCAGGAAAGGAACTTGAACCCGAGGTCGATTCTCACACGATCGTTCTCATCAAAGGCTCGCAATCGATGCGCATGGAAAAGACCGTGGAGGAACTGATGGCCGAGCCTCTCAAAGCTGCACAACTCCTCGTACGGCAGGATGTGGATTGGAAGAAAAGATAGACATGATCGAGCCTCATTTTGCATACAGCATTCTATGCGCTCTCTACGGCGCGGTATGGCTACTTTTGTATGCACTCCGAAGTGATACACGAAGAGAGCTACTTATAGTTTCATTTTTTGCTGCTCCACTTGGTTTTACCGAATGGATATATTGGATGGACTACTTTAGACCAGTGTGGCTCATACCAATTTTTTCTAAAGTTGGAGTTGAAGATATTATCTGGACTGCCTTGGTGTCTGGTATTGGAGCAATCGTCTATGAAATTTTTGCCAAGCGTCGCACCTACCATTCGCGAAATCTCGCTCCGAATTGGCTTAGTAATGTATGGCTCTCTGCGGTACTGATGGGGGGGGGTTACGGTCCTCTACACAGGGAGCAACGTCCTCCAGTTTAACTCTGTACATGTTTCAATCGCAGGTTTCTTTGCTGTGGCAGCGATGATTATCTTTTGGCGGCGTGATTTACTACTTGATGCACTTTTGAGCGGCATCTTACTTATGATGATCACTTTTTTTATATATCTCTTCTGGATTTTGCTGTTTCCGTCAGCTTTTAGCGATTATTGGATTACGGAAAACATGAGCGGATGGCACATTGTGCAAATACCAATTGAAGAACTTTTGTATCTGTTTGCCTGGGGAACGGTTATTGGGCCGCTCTACGAAGTAATGGAAGGACTCAGATTGCGCAGAATCTGAATTGCATAGTAATCTTCAGTATTTCTTCTAAAATGCTTGGCAAAAAGTTACCCCCGCACGATCTCGTACGGGGGTCATCGTCTTACGATGAAATCAGTGCTCCGGGTATACCAGTTCATAGGGTGCACAGGTGAGAGTAATCACCCCTTTCATTGTCCGAGCATTTCCCGGCTCAATATGGTCTGTAGCATCGAAAAGCCTCAGGCGGACACTGCCGTTTGGCGAGGATTCAAGCCGACCGACTCCAACGGCGAGCACATTTTCAGTGTCATCCGCTTTGCGGATGACGAGCACTACTCGCTTACCACGCAGATTTTCGGGTATAGAAGCAGGCGCGTAGGGCCAATTACTTATCTGTGCGCGTACCATTATCGTCAAAGAACGCTGAATCCCAGCTTTTTTGATTACGCTCACTCGGGCGATTGTTCCGGTCACGAGGTCATACATGATTCACTCCTTTGAGGTTTCTTCTCGCCAAATATTACACAACATTTTGTAAATAAGCAAAAGAGCAGTCGGGAATCATCCCGACTGCCCATCTTCAAACTCGTCTCAACTACTCGAAAATTTCCGGGTACATCGCATTCCGTATGGCCTTTAACACCGCTAGTCTCGTCGTATCGGTCACCGGGGTGTAGCGGTCTACGAATTTCCCCTCTATTTCAACTAAGCGTAACGCAATCTCAAGCGGCTTAACGTCACAAAATTTACCTAATTGGTATACGTGCGCGTCGGTAAAAAGGGGAAGGTAGATTTGGGTGAATTTTTCTCTTTCTGGCGCGTCCGGCTCTGTGTGACAGCCTCCGCCTAGGATAAAGAACGCGTGGTTGTTGGTCGGGCCATTCGGATTGTGCTTGTAACCGTAGTAGAAACCGGTTTTATGGTGCCGAGGTGCGATAGACATGGTACCTCCATTTTTAGACCCTGCCGCATTTTACTCTAAAACCCCGTCAAAGAAACAGCAATCCAACGTATTCTAATCAATAGCTTCGCACCACTGAAAGCGGGGTTTCAAGATTAAGTC
>CAYMRY010000095.1:0-2341 GCA_964393065.1 uncultured Candidatus Saccharibacteria bacterium | reverse complement strand
AGGACACGCGGCAAATTCGCACTTCTCTCCCGTGCGCCCCACCGAACTTCCATCGGGGCATATCTTGGCATCGGCATCACACTCATACGACTTTGGTGTCCCAGAAAGAGGAGGCGTCGTCCCCTTTGGGAGCGTATTAAACATGAACAGGATGAGGAGTGCCCCGAGTGCGACGGCAACAAGAGGAATGATAACGGCCGCCTTGGACATGTGTGAATCCTATACTTCCCCCCGGTTTTCACAAGCCTCCTCGCCTCTGAAGCAACGCCAAAAAACCGAAAGATCAATTATGAGCACATCGATCTTCACACCCGCGCTATACTTCCTGCATGTACTGGCTTACGGCCGCGATTGTTGGCATGACCATCTGGTCGGTGACAGCGGTCGTTGATCGCTTCGCGCTCAACGACCGCATCCGCAGCATGCGTTTCTATGTCGCCATTCCCGCACTCCTTCAATTCCCACTTGTTCTCCTCCTGTACCCGCTCTTTGAACCAACATCACTGAGCCTGCTTACGATAGGAGTCGGCGTACTGGGAGGAGTACTCGAAGTCCTGATGCTCTACTACTTGTTTGTTGCGTTCAGCTCAGAAGAAGTGGGGCGCGTATTCCCGCTTATGAGCCTCGGCTCAATTCTGACGCTCATCGGAGGATGGATCTTTCTTGGTGACACCCTTGAGACGCACGAACTCGCGGCATTTGCGCTGCTCCTCGCGGGTGGCTTCATCATCGCCATTAAGCGCGATGCAAAACGCGTACGACTCTCAAAGGCGATAGCGCCAATTCTCATTGCAACCGCACTCGGCAGCAGTTATTCACTCGCCCTCCGCTATGCGTTTCTCGAATCCGATTTTGCGACCGGGTTCTTCTTTTCACGTATCGGCTTTTTCCTTGGTGGCGTACTCGTCGTCCTTGTATGGCGACGCGAAATAGTCGCACAGTGGAAACAACTCAGCATAAGTATGCGCACACTCGTCCTTGGAAACCAAGCACTCGCATTCAGCGGGCATGCCTTTTATTTCTCGGCTCTTGCAAGTGCGAACGCCGCGCTCGTCGGATCAATTCTTTCAATCCAGGGTATTCTTATTTTCGCGATGGCCTCTCTCGTATCATTCTTCAATCCGCACTTAGTGGGTGAAAGTATTACCCGTGGAGACGTGCTCCAAAAAATCGCCGGCATCGCGCTCATTGTATTCGGCCTCAATCTCTTGCTGTAGCTACGCCTTCTTTGGCAGAGGAAGATGCTTGTTTCGGAGGTGCTTAGCACCATCCTCCACACGAGAATTCAGAAATAACTGTTACTGTCTCCATCATTTGGCTTATTTGTTGCTTAAATTGACTTTAACGACCCCAGTCGTACCCTTGCACGTACGTGCCAGGGTACCACTGAGCTGTGGATATCATTGATTTTTCATATACATGACGTAAAGTACAGGTAAGCAAGTCAATCCTCATGCGTGGGCTTCCGGACGGTTGCTCGATATAGCGCATGAGGTTTTGCTTTTTAAGGGAACAAAGGACTTTCTTCCACTACCCGAGTCTTGAAAAGATTGTAATAACTGACGTCCCCTTTCTCATATTTACGAAAGAATGACCAGCTGAGAAAATCTACTGCTTGCAAGCTTTTTTCCTCAGCTGGAGTTTTAATGGAGACTTTCATAATGCCCTTATGGTTGCCTTTTACCTGCCTTTCAAGGTAATCTCGGAAATTCTCGTTGAGAAACTTATTGGTCTCGCGACGAGATGCGACAAGTTCGATCGGCTTGTCGAGCGCAATTACACGCTTCGTGAGAATTCTATCGAGGAGAATATTGGTGATATAGTTGTAAAGAACTTGTTTCTCGTCTTGGAGTCGTGTATGTACCTTTTGTTTATTTAGATATATTGCCATTATGGAGCACTCCTTCTCGGCAATACGTCGAAGGAGGCGCTGTCTCGTAAACGGCTTTTCGTTAGTTGCGTGCAGGACGCCGACCCGACGTTTAAGCTTTTTTGCCAGTTCCGCGTGCGTCTTTTTAACTATTTTCTCGATTGGACCCCTACCATCATCAATAAACAAAAAAGTCACAATGAAGTATTTAGAAGTTCCCTTCTTCTTGAAGTCAAAACCGAGATCTCCACTTTCGTCTAAGTAAACATACGCCATAAATAGATTTCTGATTGCCGCCCTTTCAAAATCACCCTAACACTATAACGTACTTCGGAATTGCCCATCCACGCCAAAAGCCCTATGCCTCATTTGGCGCCAAATGAGGCATACCTACTTCTTTCGACTACTCGCTTCGACAGCGACAGTGAGATTAGTCATTTCCTCGTTGGTTTCCTCGATCAATTCCTTTAT
>CAYMRY010000094.1:0-2482 GCA_964393065.1 uncultured Candidatus Saccharibacteria bacterium | reverse complement strand
ATTTCGCACACTTGCCCACAAGTACCATCCCGATAAGAAAGGGGGCGACGAGGCGAAATTTAAAGAGGTAAGTGAGGCCTACGCCGTTCTCTCCGACAAAAAGAAACGCGCCGAGTATGACACCTACGGAAAAACTTTCTCACAAAATGGGGGAGGTGCCGGATTCAACGGATTCGACTTCTCGAACTTCGGCGGCTTCCAAGGCTTTGGCAATGGACAGGGAGTCGAATTTGACCTCGGCGACATCTTTAGTGAATTCTTCAGTGGCGGAGCAAAGCGCTCACGACGCGGACGCGATATTTCGATCGATATAGAGCTTTCGTTTAAGGAAGCTGTTTTCGGTGCTGAACGCCGTGTGCTTATCTCGAAACTCGCACCCTGCGAGGAGTGCACCGGGAGTGGTGCAAAGAAAGGGACAAGTATGAAGACTTGTGCGACTTGTAACGGCAAGGGACAAATTCACGAGACTCGCAATTCGTTCTTCGGCTCGCTTACCTCAACGCGTGAATGCGGCACCTGCAAGGGACGTGGGGAAGTGCCGAGCGAAAAGTGCGCCTCCTGTCGCGGTGAAGGGGTTGTTAAAAAAGAAGAGGAGATCCGCATCACAACGCCCACCGGTATCGAGAACGGCGAAATGATCCGCATGCCTGGCAAGGGAGAAGCTACTCTCGGGGGTCCCAGCGGCGACTTATATGTAAAGATCCACGTCAAACACGACGCGAAGTTTACTCGTGATGGTGCAAACCTCGTGACTACACTCTCCGTCAAACTCACCGATGCTCTCTTGGGTGTCACGTACACCATCAACGCGCTCGACGGTGACCTTGAAGTAGAGGTGCCTGCCGGAGCCGTCCACGGGGAAATGGTGCGCGTAAAAGGACGTGGTATTCCTCGCGAGAGGGGAGCTCGCGGCGATTTGTTGGTCCGCATTGACATTGAGTTCCCAAAGAAGTTGTCCCGAGAAGCAAAGCGCCTGATCGAGGAATTGAAAAACGAGGGGTTATAATTTCTCCTAATGGATAGTGCGAGCATAATCGGCTACATACGACAGGTTCCACTTGACTGGCTCGTTATTGGGACAGCTATTCTTCTGCTCACGTTCATAAGTCTGCGCTCAGGGACACGTGTTGCGGTATCGGCTGGTCTCGCAGGAAGCATGTCCCTCGTCCTCCTCGCGCTCGCACCTCAAGCGCTCTTTCTTGAAAGCTTTAAGGAACGCTTGGTGACAGATGATCTCATACAGGCAGGTGCTTTTTGTGTATTTTTTATCATAACCTTTCTCATGATCGCCCGCATGACCTCCTCTGACGCACTCGAAGGCCAGCCGCTCTCCGCAATCGTAGCCGCACTCGCTGCACTCATCATCATTATCACCATCTGGATCAACACACCTGCGCTCGGGCGCTTTTGGGATTTTGGACCCCATGTACGTATGCTTTTTGCCGAAGGCTACCGCTTCTGGCTCATCATTGTCGCCCTTATAGCACTCACCTTTGTGAGAAGTTAACCTATGTCCTGGTTCGGCATCGCGTTAGTCAACCCGTTCTTCTCTGCAATCGCAAATCATATCGATAAAGTCTTGATCGAAAAATACCTACGCGCCGGTGAAGTAGGTGCACTAGTTATTTTTTCGGCACTCTTTAGCATGGTGACGCTTCCTGTCGTTCTTCTGCTCGACACCGGAGTGCTTAGTGTTGGTGTGATAAACGGGGTTGCTCTCGCACTAAACGACATGCTGGTTGTCGCGGCGCTACTACTCTACTTGTACGCACTCCAGAAAGATGAAGCGTCGTACGTAGTACCCCTATTTCAAACAATCCCTCTTTTTGGATTTCTATTTGGTTTTCTACTTCTTGGAGAAACACTACTTCCTCTTCAGATAATCGGCTCATGCGTCATCGTGCTTGGCGCACTTGTTCTTTCTTTCACGATGACCAGTCGTTCTTACTTCAAGCGCTACGTGGTTCTTTATATGCTCTCCGCCTCTCTGCTTTTTGCACTCAATGGTGTGATCTATAAGTACATCGCACTCGAAGAAGGCTTTCTCACCTCGCTCTTCTGGGGTTTTGTGGGAAAAATCATAGCAGGAGTATTGCTGTTTATGTGCGTTGCTCGCTACCGAAAGCAGTTCTTACGTCTTATGCAAAGCAATTCAACTCCTGTGCTCGGAGGCGTCATCCTTGTTGAAATCTTGTTTATATTCGCAGAATCCGCAACGGGATACGCTCTGCTGCTTGCCCCTGTCACACTCGTCTTTCTGGTAAGCGCCTTCCAACCATTCTTCGTTTTTGCGATTGGTAGTATACTTACACTCATGTTACCAAACCTTGTGAAGGAAAAAATGGACCCCTTTTCTCTGTTACAAAAGGGATTGGGAATACTCCTTCTCCTGGTGGGCACCGTACTCATTGGATAAGAGTTATCAGACTATGGTATTTGGCACATACGAGTACCACCCCCTACAATAGATTGGACTCACCAA
>CAYMRY010000093.1:0-2561 GCA_964393065.1 uncultured Candidatus Saccharibacteria bacterium | reverse complement strand
TCGTATGGACGTAACAGCTTACGCTGCCGCCCTTCACGGGCCGCTTGAATCGGAGATAGTGGATCTCCCTCTCTCCTAGCGAAAGCGACCCGTTTTCGGCGTCGGCAGGAACGCGGACGCGAACAATACCACTCCAAAGCGCCTTACGTGCAACCGCTGGCCGGAAAGCAAGCGTTGATCCTGCAGTCATGTTCAGTCTCCACTGCTGTGTACCGCTTCGGATACTACAACATTCGAGTCCTACATGTCAATCTTACAGATAAATTACTAAACCAGCTTGACGCACCGTGCATTGTAAGCTATTTTCAAATCAGGTAGTTCTTAAAAGCACTGATCGGGAAGCGTTGAACGACGTGGCGCCCGTGAGCTGTCTGCGACGAGCAGTACCAGTATTCCACTGTGTAAATGGATACCCGATTTCCCCTCACGGCGTCGGTACAAAGGCATCCTTCGTAAGATTGGTGCGAAGATAAGGTGGTACGCGAGAAACCTCGCCCTTGTCATTTCCCCGTTCAACATGAGCGGCGAGATGGTATGGGCGAGGTTTTGTGTTTTGGGATTTGTGGTTGGTTCATGGGGCGAGCGATGCATACCTCGCCCCTCAACCAACCATGGAGACTCTCATGCACATGACTATTGCAAACTTGCTCGCTCTTGCCGTTGGATTCTCGGCATCGTTTTTTCTACTGCGCGATGTTGATGGTGCATTCTCGCCACAGAAAGCGGATGGAATGCGTCTCGCGCTTGCGTTCTTCCTCTGCTTCTTTGGTGGATGGTTCACACAGGCAGAACCAGGAAGTGACTTCCATAGCATCGATGTGATCGTGATGATGATTCTCACCTCACTCGCTCTCGCTTCGTTGCGCTGGCCGCCGCTCGCCTAACGAAGCATACGAATCGATTTAAAACCCGGACTCAGTGAGTCCGGGTTGTTGTATAGCACTGAAAAATCGCCGCCCCAAAAGACCACTCCCCATTCTCCCTCGCCTCAACAGCCTGCCCTATCGCCACTTTCATTTTCTCATCTTCGGTCACACTGAAAGAATATCGTGTTGACTCTAATAATAGTAAGTATAGGATACTGAAAATATGTCCTCTGCACTAAAAGAAATTTCCATCGAGGAAACAATTTTCTTGCGAGTCATTTCCTATGGATTGAAATTTAAAGACGGTTTTACATATCATCAGATAGTGAGCGATATGAGGCTTGCAGAATGGGAAAAGAAAATTATAGATCAGTATCTATACTATGCGCACCTCAATCATCAATATGCGCGGCAACTAAACCAAAGCGCAAATATCGAAACGCCTTTTTGGATGATAAGCGGAGGAAGTGGTCATCAAGACGAATCATGTAAATATATCGTTAGTTATGATGCGCAGTTCAACTATATAGATTACAAAGAGCTGCAATTCGCTCGTGAAAATGCAAGAGAGGCTAGAAATCTCTCTATAATAGCAATTGGAATATCACTTGGAGCCTTATTGGCATCAATTTTGATGCCAATAGGCATCGCAATATGGATGACGCAAACAGTAAGAATTGACACTGCTCAAATTCAAGAACTTCTGAACTCCATACGACAGATACCCCCTAACATCGACTCTTGACGACAATCCGGATTTGAATGCGGCGCAAGGCATGGGGACATTGGTTTCGAGGCAAACGGATGATCTTGCGCGGAAGCGAGACGGTAGGGCGGGGCGTACTTTGACGGGGTCTGCGCAGGAGCGACGGCGACGAGCCCGAGCGCTGGGCGAGCACGCCCAGATAGCGACCCCGGAGAAGTATGCGCCGCACTGCCGCGAGCGAACTCTTTTTAAAAACTAGTAGGATTTGAGCTGCTTAGCGCGCTCATGGAAACGGATGCGCTCGAGGGCTTTTGCTTCGATTTGTCGGATGCGCTCGCGGGTGACACCGAATTCGCGGCCGACTTCTTCAAGCGTAAAGCAGATACCTTCGTCGGTAAGACCGTTGCGCATTTCGAGAATTTTGCGCTCCTTTGGTGAGAGTTCTTCGAGAATCGCACCCATTTGCTCCGAAAGAATGCGGCGGGAAGAATCCTGATCAGGCGAAGCGATGGATTCATCGGCAATAAATGAGCCAAGCGTCGAGCGCTCATCGTCATCATCACCAACTGGAGATTCGAGCGAGACGGTATCCTGGTTGATCTTTTGAATCGTGTAAATCTTATCTACTTCAATTCCCATCTCCGCGGCGATTTCTTCGGGAAGTGGATCGCGGCCAAGGTGCTGCGAGAGCTCGCGGACTTTTTGCTTGTACTTTGCAATGGTTTCCACCATGTGCACCGGAATACGGATCGTGCGCGATTGATCGGCAAGCGCGCGTGTGATCGCCTGGCGAATCCACCACGTCGCGTAGGTTGAAAATTTGTATCCCTTGGTGTGATCGAATTTATCCACCGCCTTGAAGAGGCCGAGATTCCCTTCTTGAATTAAATCGAGGAGTGTGAGATCCGGCGAGCGATTGACGTACTTCTTCGCAATCGAAACAACGAGACGCAAGTTCGAGCGTGCGAGAATCGAGCGTGCTTCTTCAT
>CAYMRY010000092.1:0-2566 GCA_964393065.1 uncultured Candidatus Saccharibacteria bacterium | reverse complement strand
GCGCCGCTTTTAACTGCAACTCGCTCTTTGACGCCGCCTTTCGTGACCTCCATCTTGATACGTGTCGGCTTGCCACCCTTAGGATCCACCAGCTGTACGTTAGAGATGTGGATCGGCATCGATTTTTCGACGATTTGTCCTGCGCGGCTTGCCTGATTCGCCTTACGGTGTTTTTTTACTACATTCACGCCGTCGATAACGATCATGTCTTTCTTTACGAGCACGAGCTCAACCTTACCGCTTACTCCGCGATTCTTTCCTGCTATGACCATGACAGTGTCTCCTTTTTTGATTTTCATACAATGTAAACAAGTGTTTAGACAATCTCGGGCGCCAAAGTGGCGATACGCTGATAGCCTCGCTCACCGATTTCGCGCGGTATTGGACCGAACACACGGGATGCCTTTGGATCCTTTGGCTCCTTGCCGCTTCCCGTAATGAGCACTACTGCATTTTCATCAAAACGAACGTAGCTGCCATCCTTGCGACGCATGGCCTTGGTTTGGCGAACAACAACGGCGCGGTGTACCTCCTTCTTCTTCACTGCCTTACGTGGCTGTGCGGTCTGGATCGAGATAACCACCTCATCCCCCACTTCGGCGTAGCGCTTCTTTGAGCCACCGAGTACTTTGAAGACGCGTCCGATCTGTCCGCCGGAGTTGTCTGCAATTTTAACGAGTGTGCGATCTTGAATCATAGAAAATTATTCATCGGATGCTGCAATGAGAATCGAAGAAAGTGCGAAGTGCTTTGTCTTTGAAATCGGGCGTGTCTCGTGAATTTCTACCTTGTCGCCGATCTTTGCAGTATTTCCCACGTCATGTACGAGATATTTCTTCGAGCTCTTTACAAATTTCTCGTATACCGGGTGCTTCACATAGCGCTCAACAGAGACCGTGCAGGTATCCTTCATGGCCGCCTTGACGACGACTCCCTGAAGGGACTTTCCGTTTTTTACTGCGTCTGTTTGTTTCGTTTGCATAAAGAGTGGCTATACTACGCGGTTTTTTTCGCTTGCGCAACTTTTGTGGAAACCTGTGCAGTTGGCACGACTTTTCGCGCGCGAAGCTCCGTGAGCATACGAGCGATTCCCTTGCGGAGGTTTCGACCTTCGCGGGTGTTACGCGTTCGTGAACCAGCTGTTCCAAAACGGAAGAGGCGGAGCGATTCGCGCTTTTCAGCGATTTCGCGGTGCAAGTCTTCAATCGTATGTTTCTGTAAATCAGTTTTTTTCATATTAGTTTCGCTCAACTACTCGTGCCTTAAGAGGAAGCTTTGTGCCCGCTTTGCGAAGTGCTTCGCGTGCCATAGCTTCCGGTGCGCCATCGACTTCAAAAATGACACGTCCCGGGCGAACCTCAAAGACATAGCCCTGCACATCGCCTTTTCCAGAACCCATACCCACCTCCGCTGCCTTTTGTGTAAACGGTCGATCAGGGAAGATGCGCGTCCAGACCTTTGCGGTCTTACCCGCAGCGCGGGTGAGTGCGCGACGTGCAGCCTCGAGCTGGTTTGAAGTCACTCGTGCCGGCGTCATTGCTTTGAGACCGTAGCTGCCAAAGGCAACGGTGATGCCACGCGTCTCAGGTAACTGAAGGCGAGCTTCACTTTTGCGGCCAGTCTGCCATTTGCGGAATTTTGCTTTTTTAGGGGACAACATACAAGTATTTCAATTATTTAGCGGCCTTATCGGAAAAGATATCACCGCGATAGATCCAGACTTTGATACCGATTACTCCGTACGGAAGATAGGCCTGCTCTTTTGCAAAGTCGATATCAGCGCGGAGTGTCTGTAGCGGAACACGTCCTTTCTTGATCTCCTCCTGGCGCGACATTTCAGCACCACCAAGGCGACCGGAGATTCCAATGCGAACTCCCTGCACATCGCGATTCGCCATAACTTTCTCGACAGTCTGCTTAAGAACGCGGCGGAACGTCTGTCGCTTCTCGAGACCCTCTGCGATCATGTACGCAACAACAGGTGCCTGGCTCTCGGGAGAGCGAACTTCTTCGATGTCGAGCTTGATTGGAAGACGTGGTGCCCCTTTCACTTTCATTGCCGCTGCGGCAATTTCTTTCGAGAGCTTCTGACTCCCCTCTCCACCACGACCGATAACGAGGCCTGGGCGCGATGTTTTGAGAAGAATGCGGATTGAGTTGCGATTGCGCTCGATCTCAACGGAGGTGATGTACATCCCCCGCAGACGCTTCTTCAAAAAACGGCGAATTGTAGCATCGATCATGACGTTCTCGCGGTACTGCTTTGGATTCGCCGCAAACCAGCGAGACTTCCAGTCTCGGATCACGCCGAGGCGATGTGCGTAAGGATGTACTGTGTGTGTCATATAAGTTATTTGGCGCGCTTAGCGGCTTTCTTTGCTACTTTTTTCGGCTTTTCAGTTGTAGTTGAATTTTCCTTCGCTTCCACTTTTGGTGCCACCTTTCCTACGGAGCTTCCGACTACACCAAGCTCAATGTTCACATGTGACATGGTGCGACGAATTCCTGCTGCGCGTCCACGTGCCATCGGCTTAAAACGGCGGATGACCGAACCCTTATCGACGGA
>CAYMRY010000091.1:0-2571 GCA_964393065.1 uncultured Candidatus Saccharibacteria bacterium | reverse complement strand
CGATGTCCATCATTGGTGCGGATAAAGAGAGGTACGATGAGTGCAATGAAATCACCTGAAGGTAATGTACCGAAAATCAGCATGATAGCCGCGATTGGAAAGAATCGTGTACTTGGAAAAGATAACAAATTGCTCTGGCATATTCCTGCAGATCTTAAGCGGTTTCGTGATACTACTAAGGGGCATCCGTGCATTATGGGACGTAAGACCTTCGATTCCATTGTCGCCATTCTCGGCACACCACTCCCTAATCGGACGAATATAGTTATTACACGCGACGAGGTATGGAGTGCTGATGCGGCTTTTCCCGTCGTCTCGATGGAAGAAGCGATCCAGCTAGCGAAACACAAACCAGGGGGTGATGAGGTATTTATAATTGGCGGCGGAGAAATGTACGCGCTCGGTATTGGATATGCCGATAAGCTCTATTTGACGCTTATTGAGGATGAAAAAGAAGGGGATACATTTTTTCCCGAATATGAGAAAGATTTCACTACTAAAGTGTACGAAGAAGAGGGTGAATTTGAAGGGTTGAAGTATCGATGGATTGACTTGGTGCGGTAATTTCATTTCTGACTTTCGTAATATTCTATTCGCTCGGCGACACTCGGGTGAATTCCAAACCAAAACTGCAGAAACGGTGATGGTTCCACATCGATAAAGCTTTGATACGTCATCTTTTTAAATCCATCAATCGAGGCCTGCGGGTCACGTGCAATTGCTGTTTCGTACACATCGGCTTGATGTTCAAAAGAGCGACTTACGTACGAATCAAGCGGAGAGGTGAGTAGTGGAATAACGAAAAGCAGGGTACTCAAAATGGGATACAGCACGATATCGTGCGCGTGTGTCGCGTGAAAGTGTTTGCCGTATCGATGTACAAACCAGCGCAGAGCATATGCAGCCCCGAAATACGTTATAAAGGTCAATACAACGCCAAGCGCAATGTCGTACCACAGATGATGCATCACGTAATGTCCTAGTTCGTGTGCCACAATGACACGAATCTCCTCCGGCGTGTAGAAGGTTATAAGGGTGTCATCGAGAATGATGCGTTTCGTGGTGCCGAGTCCCGTTACGATCGCATTGCTTTCAAACGTCGAAGCGCTCGCATTTGATACAAAGATTCTTTCTTCAGGTACTCCTGCTGTTGCAACAATATCGGCAAGAGCCTCGCGTACCGGTCCATGTTCAAGCGGCGTGACGTCGTAGTACAAAGGGTCTATGAGAACAGGAGATATAAATGCTGAAGAAACCATGACGAGGGACATAAAAAGAGCACCGATCATCCACCAGCGTTCTTTGAACTTTTCGATGATAAAGTAGAGAGGGACGAACGGAATAAGGGTAAAAAGAATTCCTAGAAAAACATCCTGCACAAATGCAAATAGCGCTCCTTCAACGGGTATAAATGATGTGCCTCGAAGTGTGTTGATGAGAAAATCTGAGAAAGATAGCGGTATATTGATAAGGGCGAGCAGGGTAACAAGCATCGTCAGGTACAGAGCGCGCGAAAGGTGAATATTGGGTGAGAGTTCTTTTGCTTTTTTCCAAAGCGTGGCGCTAATGCCGGAGAGCATGACGAAGACCGTAATAAGCACTCCCATCAGTAAATCGACTATGAATCGAACCTGGTAGAACGTTGATTCAAAATGTGCAACTTTGACCCAGGGGTCGTTGCGAATATCGATCGAATCTGCCGCTGGAATGATGCCGCTCTCAAGCGAGGCCGTGTGCGCAGCAATATGTGGTGCGAGGGGTCCTGTAGCTTGATAGTAATAAACACCCGTAAAAGCAGCCTCGATAAGGGCCGTGAGGATAAAGAGAAGAGCGACTGTTTTCCACATGATAGAAGTGTAGAGCATTTTGTTGCTCCATGAGATGCGAGTGTGGATATATTGATAGAGAAGGGGCCGCATCTGACGACGCGGCCCCAATTTTTCTGAAAGAACATTGCTTAGGTTTGATAGACGAACAACTCGGCCTCTTTGTGTATAGGCTTTTTCATAGGCGGCAATTCGCCATACGCGATTCTTCTCAGTGCTGACCGTAGGCCAGCGAGTCCCATATACGCTTCACCTTCTATTTCGTCGAGAATTACCATTTCTCCGGGAAGCTCTTCGATGGATAGCTTCGCCGCTTTCCAGCTTGTGCTGCCGCGATCGCCGACACCGACACCGATTACCGGAATCGAGAGTTTGGCTGTTTGAATCAGAGTAGCAAGCATGCCGGGGAGTGCTGCCGCTTTACCTGCGATTGCAACAACGACGTCAGCGTCGTCACAGCGTCGTGCAACAAATTCTCTGAGCGCGTCGAGATTCCTATGACAGCTGATCACGTGCGCAAACACCTTTCCGATACCGAGCATGTTTGCTGAGTTTGGAAGTTCCTTCAACAAGTCTTCCATATGCAGAATGTCCGATCGACTGCCGAAAACGAGAGCAACGCGCTTCACTCTTTTTCTCTCTACGTGCACCTGCATTTTCTCACGCGCATACGTTTCGAGAGTCATGCCAGTGAGACGCCAGAAGACGTACCTGTAGCGGTGCGTCGTTTGCGCGATCACATCGT
>CAYMRY010000090.1:0-2598 GCA_964393065.1 uncultured Candidatus Saccharibacteria bacterium | reverse complement strand
GACTATTGGATCGATGGCGTTGTCGTAAAAGTAAATGAGGGAGAATACGAACGTGCGCTCGGCTACACAGGAAAGGGTCCGCGCTTTGCGATCGCCTTTAAGTTTCCTGCGGAGCAGGTGACGACAGTGTTGGAAGATATTGTCCTTCAAGTGGGGCGTACAGGCGTGCTGACACCCGTTGCGCACCTCAGGCCTGTTTCAGTTGCGGGTACTACTGTTTCGCGCGCGACGCTGCATAACGAAGATGAAATCAAGCGTCTCGATGTGCGTCTTGGCGATACGGTCATCATTCAAAAGGCAGGGGATATCATTCCCGATATTGTGCAAGTCGTGAAAGAGCTGCGTCCAAAAGGAGCGAAAGAGTATGTGTGGCCCCAAAAGGTGCCCGGGTGCGGTGGCGATGGATCGATAGAACGGGTACCGGGGACATCTGCGTGGCGCTGTGTTGATCGCGACTCGACAGAGCTTGTGAAGCGCCGTCTCAGACACTTTGCCTCTCGCGCTGCGTTTGATATTGAAGGCTTGGGAAAAGAAACTGCCGCGCTTCTCGTTGAAGCGGGGCTTGTGAATACTTTTGATGAAATATTTACCTTGACCGAAGGGGACCTTCTTGAACTTGAAGGGTTGGCTGAGCTTTCAGCGAAAAATTTAATTCAGGCGATTAAGGCGCGACGGCACGTGCCGTTGAGCCGCCTCCTGTACGGCATTTCTATCGATCACGTTGGCGAAGAAACGGCACGCCTTCTTTCGCATCATTTCAAAACACTCAAAAAACTTCGCGCTGTATCCGTCGAAGAAATCGCAGCGATCCACGGCATTGGCTCGGTGGTCGCTGAGTCCGTCCACGATTGGCTGCATCGAAAAGAAAAAGCGGCAATACTCGATCGTTTGCTCGAACACGTCACCGTGGTCGCGGATGAAGCTCCGGTTGGCGGAGCCGCTGCACCACTTGCCGGGAAATCCTTCGTCCTCACGGGTACACTCGCATCCATGTCCCGCGAAGAAGCCGAAACCAAAATCCGCGCACTCGGCGGTGTTGTCTCGAGTTCAGTTTCCAAAAAGACCTCGTTTGTAGTTGCAGGCGATTCTCCCGGCTCAAAACTCGACAAAGCGAACGATCTTGGCGTCACCGTTCTCAACGAAACAGAGTTTACCAAGCTCATTTCTTAAACATGGCCGATAGAATCTCACGCCTTCAGCCATCGATCGACAAACGGGTGTCAAAAAGTCTCAAGGGCTCGAGATAATCATGGCGCTCGCCCAAAAGCGTGGCTCAAATACCAACAATAGTGTCGAACTCCTTCTCCACGTCTCCGACGCAACCGCAACCCGCTACATTTCCACACACGTCAAAGCAGGTCGCCTGGAGCGTATCGGCGGCACCCAACAGCCCAAATACCGCCCCAAAAAGCTTTAGGCGTGAGCCAGTAAACGGCTCAAATACCGGCAAATGAGCCGTTTACTGGCTCAGACCAGGGCTGATTCTAAACAAAGTGTTTTGACAAATTTCATGAATTAAGACTTGTGCATAGTCAAGATTTACGATAGTATGCCGCCGTGTCTATAGTTCCTTGCAATCCATCCAATTGCCCGCTTAGACACTGCGGGTTGGAGAAATAGCATGACGACCAAGCTCGTTGCAGTGACTCTGCGCGGTTCAACGCCCCTTCTCTTCAATAAGCAGCTTCAGAAGCAACTTTCAAAGGATATGGATCCCAAGAAAGTGGCGGAGTTGAAGTTACACTTGGATGCTAAGGGGAAACCCTGCATCCCCAAACTCCTTCTCATGCGCTGTTTTATCGGTTCGGGGCGCTATGTCCAGTACCACAAGATGCGCAATTTCACTTCTGGAAAGGAGCCAAACCTGTCCTCGATCGTGACATCGTGCATCGATATCCACGAAGAGACCTGTGCCATCCTGCCGTCGACGTGGGAAGTTGATCAGCAGCCGTTCAATGCGCACAACGGGCCGAGCGTCACGCGCCCGACCGAGGGATCCATTCGCCCGTGTTTCCCGCGTGGCTGGAAGGTTTCGTTCACTCTCGAGTACGACACCGACGATGAGCATATCACCGAGGAAAAGATCCGAAAACTCGTTGATACGGCCGGCAAGAAGATCGGCCTCGGATCGTATCGCGTCGAGAATACCGGTTGGTACGGCAAGTTCCTCATCGAAGAATGGAAACCCAAGAAGAAGTGATCATTCACACACTATCCGACGCGAACCAGTAATGGTTCGCGTCGGAATCTGATCGCGGAGTGCATGCTCCGCCTGATGATTCCGAAAGGATGAAATCAGTCTAGGCTCCGTCTCGAGGCGTTGAGTCGGGTCAGGCTTTGCGGTGTCGCGCAACCCACCTACCACCAACCTCGGTTGGTGGTAGGGTCACATTTTCTGATAGTAGGATGTATGTCCTGCCTGATGAGCTCGAAAGAGCGAAATCAGATCATCGCATCGTGATGCTTGGTTACGCAAAGCTTCGTATAGTTTTGCACAGTGCGGCAATCCATCTGACACCAATTCTCGGATTGGTGTCAGAGTACATTTTGATCTTTGAAAGTCTGATCGCGGAGTGCATGCTCCGCCTGATGATTCCG
>CAYMRY010000089.1:0-2665 GCA_964393065.1 uncultured Candidatus Saccharibacteria bacterium | reverse complement strand
GATGGGGCTCGGCTTTGGCTGGCTCATCTTTCAGTTCCTAGCAGCCGGAAACGCTAATACAAGTTATCGAACTCTGCAGCTCGATCTAATGGTGTCCTTTTTTTGGGCGCTGGTGTTCTCCGGTCTTGTTGTGCGCGAGCACGCACTCGGACAATTACAATACTGGCATCTTGTACCTGCACTCGTGACTGTCCCAGAAGCGTTTCTCAACACGATTGTTGCCGTAAACAATGTGTTCCAGAAAAATCCGACGCAGATGCAGAAAGGCGAGTGAGACATATTATGGAGAGGCGGGGAGAGAAAGCCCCGCCTCTTGACTTTACGAAAAAATGTAATACAATCCGCATTAGACTAAACAGCGTAATCATAGGAGAAAACATGAAAACGCTGAAGAACACAACACTGGCGACTATCGTGATTCTAGTCGGAGCGGCCAGTGCGCAAGCGCAGGGTTGCCAACCGATGAGGAAGAATGCTCTCGGAACGGTCGTCGCGCCGTTTTGCGATCCGTACGGGCGCGAAAAAGCCCGTCAGGAACGCGAACATGGTGTTCGCTATCAGGGGCCCCGAATCCGCGAGGTTGTTCAGTTTCAGATCAATCAACGTCGGGTGCGACATTCGTATCAAGCACCAGCTGCGCCTAGGGTTCAATACATCCCGCAGCCACAGCCGACGGCTTCCGCTCGGAGGTGCGTCGTGAACGGCGTACCCGGCTGGTGTGACTAGACTAAGAGGGCGGCCGCAGCGATGCGCCGCCCTTGACTTATGTATATTTTCTGAGATAATCAAAGGAGACTTATCGCTCATTGTGGGCGATTTAAATAGCTGACACGCCAGCGAAAACGGAAGCAGAGAAGGAGGCTGGGATGGACAAAATTGCACCTTATGCTATCGGAGCGTTGCTCGTTTACGTCGGGTACCACTTGTTTCTGGTCGAGTTATGTCGACATAAGTGGTACTGTCCTCCAGTTGCGGTCGAATCGAACGCGGGCGCGTGGCGAAATACGAGCGTTTCTGTCTCGCCGACGTCGAGCAGGATCGATCCAGGGTACGCGCCGCGAACGAACCCAATCTGGATCCCACAAACTCAACCCTCAGGTGGTCACCGCTGTGTGAGGGGTGGCAGACCAGGGTGGTGCGTGGACTAGTCAGGGGCAGATTTCCCGATAGAGGGGGTGGCATGCGAAAGCGGCCACCCTCCTACTTTTGTGGGGGTATCCATTTCTCAGGGGCTTTATTTTTTTTTGGTCCATAATCAGTTTGTTGCTCTTCTGGAGGAATCCATCGTGGTGGTACGATAGGTGCGACATATTTCCGAGCATCTTCAGTAGCATGAATCATTACAGCAGTGCCATTACGTACAAAGCCTAAGATGCTCAAATCGCGAATATCTGTCTGTCCTAAGCGTAAGCAAGCAGTGCTGCGCATCTTACCGTCGAGAAATGATGTCCACCTACCACTTTCGTCTATCTCGCCGGATCTATTACTACCATGTATTCGAATACCTCTCGAGGCATTAGTGTTTGGTCCGACGAGTAGGTACTGATCGGTGACAACTTCTGCAACATCGTTTGAAGCTTCTCGTCCAAAGCCTTTCACAAACCAATGATCTTTCCCTCTGTATTTTACGTGGGTAAATGATTCTTTGAACCTATTTAACTGAGAAACCACCTCGCCAAACATGCCTTGCGTACCGCTCTCTATGAAGTGCAGACCGAGTGGGGTTTGCTCTGAGTCAGACTCGTTTCCAAACCCCTTTCGAGCCATTGAAATTCGATATCCTTTTACAAATTGGATGTCCTTCGGGGAATTTCTTCGCAGGACATATAATCTATGCACGCGTTTTTTCTCGTGAGTTACATCGGCAAATGCGAAAAGACCATATCCATCAAGTGGTATATGTTCCGCGAGTATTTCAAGTTGAGGAAGGCTCTTTTTAACTACATCCTCAAGCTCTCTTAAATGGGGGATGTACATTTGGGACTCGAGTGGTAAAAGGCGTGAGTATGACCTCAAATACTCCGTTTCTTTTAGTGGGGGAATGCTGGAAACGAGGGATTGGATCGCTCTTAGTTTGTGCTGTTCGAGTGTCTTTATCGAAAGCGGACTCTCTAGAAAACGATATATCGAATCTCTGCTGTCAGCACTTCCCGAAATAATATTTAATGTTGTGGCCGCTGCCGCTGTAATAAATTCTCTGCGATTTACCCCTTTCATCCTAGAAGGATACCATGTCTGAAATTGTCTATTTAGGGCGCTGTTTGGTGCTTTATTGACAATGAGATTGCTATTGACAAAAACATAGGGCATGCTATTATTCACACATTAGAACTGCTCCTTACGCAAGTCACCCAGTGTAGCCTCGGGGTTGGACACCTATGCATGATTTTTCGTGCGTAAGTGTCCCGCACTGCACATTCACATGGTAAGCGCCGCGGGAGTGCGCTTGCTAACAATGGAGACCTCTTATGAGGCTCATTCTAATCACTGCGATTGCGCTCATGAGCGTGCCCGCGATGGCGAGGGAACTTTCTCCAGGCGAAGTTGCTTGGGGGAAGGCGGCAGCAACGTGCCTCGAAACGAAGCACGCTGAGTCAAGATGCTATGTCACCCAGCATCCTGATACCGGCTCTTTGACGATCTGGTGCCCAAAGGCAACCGACAA
>CAYMRY010000088.1:0-2723 GCA_964393065.1 uncultured Candidatus Saccharibacteria bacterium | reverse complement strand
CACGCGAGTCCGGACTTTCCTCCCCTTCTTACGAAGGAGCGACTGCTTGGTGCAGACTGCCATTTTGCTCGATATTGTCTGACGCGTCAATGTGTTGTATGGTGATCTTGGTTAAAATCGCACAATGAGGATCACATGTCAGCGATCGAAGAGACGAAAGAGTCCCTAGTGGCCGAGTACTGCAAGGCAATTAAAGACCGCGGTGGTTCGTATGAAGCTTGGAAAAATACCACGGCCAGCCGAGTAACATATCTCAAAGTTCGCATTCCAATGCTGCTTGAGACGACCGACGATTACATCTGGGCAGCGGCGCAGTATAAAAAAGTTCACTTGACAAACACAATTGCGTACTCTGAATTTCTTACGTATGCAGTTAATAATTTTACTTCAAAAAGGCAATTGAACCGCCTTTTGAAGCTCGTAGCGAAGAGTAATCCGCTAAGAAAAATTCTTCATCTACGCGGCATTGAGTTGATGTTGACTCGCGACGAGGTAGTCGAGTACATTAAGAAACATCTACTGGATTGACGCCTTGCAAACGTCGATAGGAGCTGGCCGATTGGTCAGCTCTTTATCTTTTTACTTTTCCTTCACCCTCTTCGTCTACCACCCTCACTTGGATCGGGCTAATAATTGACTTCTTAGGAAGCCCGACATCAATTCTGTAGTTTCTTTCTTCTCTTACTCTTCAAAAGGAGCGACTGTTCGTGCAGATTCGCATTATGTGATATATATACCTCCCCGGCAAGTACGCTGGATAAATAGGGAAAGGAATGCCAAATGGGTAAGCCTCAGCTTGAGCTGGTCAAGAATGGTCCACGCGATCCTTCATTTCGCGAAAAAACATGGAACGTGTTCATCAATGCCACAGCCTGTTTAGTGGCAGTTGCAACACTTTTCATCGACATCTTCTTGATTCTGCCGATTGGAATCATGTGCGGTCTCGTAATCAATCGCTTTCCGGAATGGGCAATGCTCCCGCTCACCCTGAATCTCCTGGTGCGCATTCCCGGTTCGGAGATCGACAATAACAGAAAGGAGCGGTTCAGCTCCCGACCTTTTTACCGAAAAAGGGAGGAGTGAACAGTGCTGAACTACCGTGCGAGACCGAAGTATCCGGGAGGTACCACCTCCCGGTTTTATTTTTGTTCCGAAGGTGCATCCCCCTCAATCGGCTTTAACTGGAGCGGACTCGGCATGGGTTCGTTCGGCAAGCGGCCATCAATGACAATGTTGTTTTTCTTTTCGATCTCCTCTACTTGTTGTGCAAGACCGCGGGAGAGCTTTTTGGTGAGATCAAGCGGAAGTACGAATGAGTACATCTCATCGGCCGATTTAAAGACGATGTGGAGGATGCCATTGATAATCCGGGCATGAAAGCCCTCGATAAATACTTTTTGGGGCCCTTCGCTGAAATTGAAATCTGGTTCCATAGGGGCATTGTACTCTTCTTATCTCCTAATGCGAGCGGTGCCATTAAATGTACAATTTTGTCGAATTACATCTGAGCTTATGCGAACTTTCTTGCCGAATTGACCGAAAAAGCGTACATTTGCGGCCAGCTGCAGTAGCTGAGGAAAGGCCTCAATCAATGCCAAATATCGAAATTCATGGTGTCGTAGCGACATCTGAAGATGATGTACGTAACCGTATCATTGCCGCACTGACGAGCGCCGAGTACGTTGAAGATGTGGTGATTTCCTGGGTGCGCTCGGTCGTCCGTTGCACCCGCGACGGCACGCAAGAATTCATTCGAATCCTTGCAACGAAGGAGGCACTGGATAAGCACCTGGACGACATGCTCAAGCGCCTCGGATCTGTCGAGTTCGACATCGAAGTAATCGAGCTCAAACGCTTCGTGCCGAAGAAGTAGGAAAGGAGAACGCTTCGATCGCGGCAAGGCCCACTAGGCCTTGCCGCCTCTTTTATTATCACCCCTCAAATATTCACGTCTCTTTCTCTGGTATGAGCCAAAGAACGGCTCAAATAGCGCTATTTTAGCCGTTTGCTGGTTCACGCCTAACATTGGTTGAAATCTGACATTCATTTACAAATTACGATTTTATGTTATAAACCTATTAGTTGAGAAAACCTGGAGGGCACTATGTTCAATTGGATCATCGACCGGATAAGAACTGTCTCGTCTAAACGCATCGATGTGGAGAGACGCGTTCTTGAACTGATGTCGGACGGACGCGAGCGACATGGACTAGAGGTCGTACGATCGCTCCCGAACGGGACAAGTCGAAATCTGGTCTATTCATCGCTCACACGACTGACCGCAAGTAGTCAGTTATCCTCGCGCGACGAGACATGGGCGGAGCGACCAGAGAAAGGTCCGCGACGCGTCTATTATCGTATCAATGGCACGCGACAAGACGTCGAGTCGCCCGCGAGCGACTGCGCGCAGTTGCGCCCCTCCTGACCATGACCCTACCGCCAAGGCGGTGGGTCATGTTTTTTTCTCCCAGAGACGCGAGAGGATTTTGCCTCGAGAGAACTTCGCGCAGCACACTGTAAAGCACTACAAAAATAATGCAGTAGATGTGATGTCGAAATACATCTCAAGATCTGTTCGAACGAGGCAAAATCCTCACGCGTCTTACCTCTCTTTTACTTATGCTTCGCCCCGCTTCCGCTATCCACCTCATAATTCGTATTCTGCGCCTCGAAGAAGTTTACGAGTTCGAAGACATCCGTTGAGGTTGCCATCCATTTTGCTG
>CAYMRY010000087.1:0-2810 GCA_964393065.1 uncultured Candidatus Saccharibacteria bacterium | reverse complement strand
CCGACCTGATCGGCAAGCACGTTGTCCATATCAACGAGGATGATGTCGGATTCTTTCATAGTTCTGATTGTATCCGCTACACATCCTTTGACTCTCTTTCAGCCTTCTGCCTCTGGCGCTCTATGACCTCGCTAAAGTTATTATAGGTCCCCAGTTTAGGCTTTCGAAATCCAGAAAGAGATCCATCACGCACGAGTTCATAGGCGAGTCGCGGAATATCAACACCGGAATTAATGGTGATACCCATACCACCGGAGCCGCGCGCATTAATTTCGAGAAGCTTGTAACCATTTTCTCCTCGCATAAACTGGAAATTGACCGGCCCTATGAACGCAAGATGAGTCGCAATCGATTGCACCACCTCAATAAGTTCAGTTCCCTCAATGACTTCTCCAGTCACGCTGATACCATGATCAATACGTGCGCGCACCCTCGGTACAGCCGCTACCAGCTTTCCGTCAAAATCGAATAGGGTATCGATCGAAATCTCAGGACCTTCGAGTAATTCCTGTATCACGTAGTCGGATCCGAGATCAGCCGCGTCTTTTGCACTCCGGATAATGCGACCACCCTTACCTCCGCGACCAACAGCGGGTTTCGCGAAAAGCGGAAAACGAGAAAGCTGAGTGTGATCGAATCTTTGCGGAAGTACATCCGCAAGTATATCGTACAGTGCCGCCTTATTTGACGTGTAGCGAATAGTTGTAGCCGGAGAAACCAGCACACGCGCCTTCAAGTCCGCCGAGCGCTCGCTTAACACACACATTTCTTCGTCGACAAGCGGAATAATAAGATCAATCGAATCATTTTCAATAATGTTCTCAATCGCGGGAATATAGCCCGGGTCGTACGCAAGAGGAACTCTGTATAGTGTTGCGCCATAGGGCGGAGCGTCATCATCAGCCGTTGTACCAATGACGCGTACATCAGGAATAGAGCTCAGGGATTTCCTGAAGCAAATGCCTGAAGGTCCGCCAATCGCGGTAAGAAGAATGTTCATGAGGGAAAGGTTTCGAACAACTGTCTCGAAACAATTAAGTTGAGAGAAAAATAATGCATGCGCGATGAACGCGCGAAGTGCTCGTACACGCACTCTTCACTCAATTGAGGAGATTGGGTGATTCCTGTAGATTAAGAAATTCTAACCGTTTTTTGATGTACTCATCATCCGTTACGTACGCTATTTCTTGCGTTTGGTGAATATTCGTAAAGAGCGCCCCCATAATGCGCACCTGCGCTTCACTCTCTTTGTCACACGAACGCCATGAGCACACAGCGTCATAGAATGACGCAAGACTTGAAGCAGTATGTTCGCTATGTGCATGTTTCGTATGTTCGTGACCTTTTTCCTGCGCGTGTTGGTGCCCGTGCGTATGTATTATTTCTGCCATAGCATGTGCGTGGTGTACGGCAGCATGTGCGTGCGCACGCACTTTGTGCGCTGCACTTTTCACCGACTCTTTGAGGTGGTGCTCGTGAAGCACATACGCATGCGTTACTGAGGGGGTAAGAGCATGCAGAAGTAGTGCGCAAATACCTAGCCCTACAACGAGGGCGAGTACCTTCTCTGACGAGCGACCATATCGAAACAACATACCTTCATACTAGTCTCTAAAAGAGTGCCATGACAGTGGACAAAGCTACAATTTTGTATTTGTATATAACACCGTTTCTAGCGCTTCATCCCTGCCGCCGCATTAAGTGCTTCTAAAAAACCCACAATCAACTGAGCTGCCTCTGTACGCTGCGGTAGCGGCGTATCTTTCCTTTGCAGATCTTCAGACAAAAAGGTTAACAATTCCGGTATTACGCTGGTATGAGTATCAAACGCTGATGCATGACTCTCACGAAATACAAAGCCACGCACAATCATGCCGCAACTTCCCAAAGCGGACGCTGCCAATTCAGCTTTACTTGAAAGATTTTTCAGGTTTTCTGGGTTTTGTTTTATACGAGTTGCATACTCTTTAAACCATTGTGCTTGATGCTGTGCAACGTACCGCATAACCCGCTCCAATTTCTTGCCATGCTTTGGCAGCCACTCTACGATTGAAGTACACCGGTCTATCGCAGGAATAGATTTTTCAAATACGCCGATATCAATGCGAAGTTGGCCCGGCTTCTTAAGATGCTCAGTCAACGCTTTGAGTTGGGCTCCGAATTGCGTAACGCAAGCCGTCCTATCCTCTGGTGAAGTATGTGAGGGATTGCACGCTGTAGGGATACTGGTGAGCTCTTTTAGTGTTGTCGCCTCCGCAGCGTCAGAGGATGCACTGACCCCGCCAACGAAAATACCCAGTGCCAAAGAACAGCCACGAATAGTATCCAAGAGGTTTATCTCTTTTGGATACGTCACGCTTTCTCCTGACGGCTTCATAGTTTTACGAGCTGGCTTGTGAATGCGAGATGTGGCCGGATGTACTTGAAGCGTAAATAGAAAGCAGCGCAAAGAGTAAACTCAGCGACAACGGACCGAGAAAAACACCGAGTGGACCAAAAAAAGTTACTCCGCCAAGAACTGAAAGTAAGACGAGCAGTGGATGCATCTTAATGCCGGCGCCGATAAGCTGCGGAGAGAGCATATTATCAACGAGACCGACGGCAAGGGCACCCCACACAAAAAGACCTATCGCGCTCGTCATTTCACCCGAGAGTACGAGGAACGCTACCATCGGCACAAACACGGCAGCGGTGCCAAGGCCAGGGATAAGAGCAGCAAAAGCGGTCACACTCCCCCACAAGACAGCGTGAGGTACGCCGAAGAGCCAAAACCCAAGTCCGGAAAGTGTTCCCTGGATACAGGCAATCAT
>CAYMRY010000086.1:0-2858 GCA_964393065.1 uncultured Candidatus Saccharibacteria bacterium | reverse complement strand
AGAGGTCTGAGAAACTTAGAGGCGACGCCTCTAAAGTAAAGTGGACCGGAACCATTTGTGTAATGATAGTATATTCACATGTTTGAACATCAGGTGAATGTTGGCCACGTGCCGAGACTCGTGAGTAGACTGCTTCTCATAGCCTTAATTGCGATTACAATTCCTCTCTTTGCGAATGCGCACGGTACTGGTTCGCACTCGCTCGAGGCACATACCGAAAAAGGCTTTATCGATGTCGGGTATGAGCCTTCCGAATTTCAGGCAGGGAAGCGCATCTCTCTTGATTTTGATCTGCGCACGAAAGCGCTTCCTGAAGGAGAAGCAGTTCATTTTGATCGCGTTTTTGTGCGCCTCGTGAGTGGGGAAGTTACACTATTCTCATCCGGCATCGCACGTGCGCCGTTTGGTCCGACTGCTCTTACGCTCGTTCTTCCTCATGAAGCAGCGGGCACGATGACAATGGTTTTGAGGTTTGAGCGCGGTGGTGTGCCGATCGCAGAAACAGAATTTCGTGTACCGGTACGTGAAGCGCCGATAGAATATCGGTATCGTGAACAATTAGCAGCGGTTGCTGCGGGACTACTTCTCGGAATTGGATTCATGTTTGCCTATGCTGCGACACGATCGAAAAAAGCGGTTACCGCTTCGATATGAAAAGTATCGCGAGTCGTGGCGTAGTATGCTATGCACAGCTTGCACAAACAAAATCGCGGTAGAATAGAACCATGATTAAAGTTGCAATCAACGGATTCGGACGGATTGGTCGTGGTTTTATGCGCGCCGCACAGGAACACAGCGATTTTGAAGTTGTCGCATTTAATGATTTGGGCGCACTCGACAATCTTGCGTATCTATTAAAATACGACACGGTCTATCGCAAGGCACTGTTTGATGTTGAGATGAAGGATGGGAAATTATTTGTTGGCGGCAAGGAGATGCGAGTGGTCCAAGAAAAGGAAATGAGCAAATTGCCCTGGAAAGATCTCGATATCGATATTGTTGTCGAATCGACCGGACTTTTTACTGATCCTGCAAAAGCGCGTGGACACATCGATGCGGGAGCAAAAAAGGTCGTCATCACCGCTCCTGCAAAAGGAGAGGGAGCAGAAACGATCTTAATGGGTGCGAATGAAGAGAAATTTGGGACATGCGATATTTCATCGAATGCGTCATGCACGACGAATGCTGCTAACCCACTTATTGGCATTTTGAGCGAAGCCATAGGGATTGAGCGTGCGATCCTCAATACCACGCACGCATATACCGCATCGCAGTCACTCGTCGATGGCCCGAAGGGTAAAGATCTGCGCGAAGGACGCGCGGCGGCGCAAAACATGGTCCCGACGTCGACTGGTGCTGCGATAGCGACATCGCTCGCATACCCGCATCTTGCCGGAAAATTCGACGGCGTTTCGGTGCGTGTTCCTGTTCCCGCGGGCTCGCTTGTCGATGTCACCTTTGTTGCATCGCGGCCAACGACCGTTGAAGAAGTGAATGCGGCGCTTACTGCCGCTGCACAGACAGATCGCTGGAAACGAATCTTTTCGGTCACCACTGAGCCGCTCGTATCGTCCGACATTCTCGGGCTGCCGTATGGCTCCATTGCCAGTCTTGATATGACGCGTGTTGTCGACGGAACGCTCGTCAAAGTGATGGCGTGGTATGACAACGAAATGGGATATGTGCACACGCTTGTCGAGCATGTGGCAGCGGTTGCACGCACCATGCACTCGGTCTCCTAACGAGAGCGTATACTGAGTATGAAAATATATATCGCTTCAGATCACGCAGGGTACACACTCAAATCGCTACTTGTCCCGTACTTGCGATCGCTCGGGCATGCGGTAGAGGATATGGGTGCGCATGAGGTTGAATTCGAAGATGATTATCCTGATTACGTCTTTCCGCTTGCGCATAGAATTGTTGAAGAAGAGGGAAGTATCGGGATTGTGATTGGTGCGTCGGGGCAGGGAGAGGCTATGGCGGCGAATAGGATAAAGGGAGTGCGGGCGGCGGTATATTACAGCCCATCCGGTGTTCCGCAGATCGATACTGATGATCAGATCCTGAATATTCTTCAATCCACCCGTGCGCACAACAATGCGAATGTACTTTCATTCGGGGCGCGCTTTCTGACTGAAGAGCAGGCGCAGGATGCGATTCGTATATTCATTGAAACTCCGTTCTCGGGAGACGAGCGGCACATGCGCCGATTAGCAAAACTCGATGATTGAAATAATTCCCACGGTGGTTCCCGAGCGGTTCGATGATATCGTAGCGGCAAAAAACCGCTATTCGTCATTTGCGCGAACGCTGCATGTCGATGCGACAGACGGGGTGTTTGCTCAGAATAAAACCTGGTTACCGTTTGGAGGTGAAAAGCTCCCCGAAAGTACAGCGATTTATTACGAAGCGCATTTGATGATTAAGAATCCACTTTCTTTCGGCGTGGCATTCGCGCGCGCCGGGGCGAAAAGAATCACCGGTCACATTGAGGCGTTCGCAAATGCGGAATGCGCGCGTGAAGCGTTTGCGATGTGGCGTAAAGCGGGCGCCGAAGAGGTGGGCGTTGCTATCCTTCTTACAACGCGCCTTGAAGAAATTGCCTCTTACATGGACTTGTGCGATTTTGTGCATGTTATGACGATCGATGAGATCGGTAAGCAGGGCGTGTCGTTTTCTGATCGTGGAATAGAACGCGTTTCGAAACTTAAAAAGCATTATCCTGACGTTGTCATTTCCGTCGACGGCGGTGTTACCAGTGAGAATATCGGAGAGCTCCTCAGTGTGGGTGCGGAGCGGTTTTGTATCGGATCTGCACTCTCAAAGTCACGTAATCCAGAAAAAGAATATACGCG
>CAYMRY010000085.1:0-2934 GCA_964393065.1 uncultured Candidatus Saccharibacteria bacterium | reverse complement strand
GTCGGCGAAGCTTCCTTTCACTGTGGAGCTATCCGGGCGTGTATCGCGCGCCGAACAAGGAGCTCGCTGATTTGCTTGTCGTTTTTGAGAACGACATCCTTATTTTTTCCGATAAATACTGCGAACTGCCGACGGGGAATGATCTGGAGCTTGCGTGGAAACGGTGGTATCGAAGAGCGGTATTGCATTCAGCGCAGCAGGCGTGGCGAGCAGAGGCGTGGATTCGACGCTATCCCGATAAGGTTTTTCTTGACTCGGCGTGTCAGAATCCTTTCCCGTACGAGCTGCCTGATCCGCAAAATATGCGCTTTCATCTCATCGTGGTGGCGCATGGAATTTCAAAGCACCGCAAGCAGGAGCTTGGTGGCAGTGGTAGTTTAATGGTTTCCTCCTCTTCTCCGGACGAACTCGGTATGCCGTTTGCGGTTGGCGACGTCGATTCCACAAAAACGTTTATTCATGTTCTCGATGACACGTCTTTATCTATTTTGATGGATACACTCGACACCATTGCGGATTTCACCTCGTATCTACAAAGAAAGGAGCGTTTCTTTCGTGAAAGTGGCACGAACGTTCTTGTTGCCGGCGAGGAGGAGCTGCTGGCACACTACCTTAAAAATGTCGGTACGGATGGCGAGCATGATTTTGTGTTCGAAGGAGAATTTGATGGTATAGCTCTCGACGAGGGACACTGGCTTGCATTCAAGGATAATCCGCAACGTCTCGCACAAATTGAGGCGGATAAGGTGAGCTACGTTTGGGACGGTCTCATTGAGCGCTTCAATTATCACGTCTTACGGGGCGAACAGTATCTCGTGTCTGATGGCGGTCTGCGCACGAGCGAGAAAATCCTTCGTTTCTTTGCACGGGAGCCGAGATTTATGCGGAGGATGCTGGGTCAATCGATAATCGAACTGCTCGGAAAAACAGACGCGAATAAACGCATGCTTCGCGTGATTCCGCCCCACCGCAAAAGCGACCCATATTTTGTGATGCTTCTATTTCCTATGCGCCACGATAAAAGCGAAAGGGAGAATCGCACCGTACGAGGCAATTATCTCGAGATTTGCTGCCGCGTTGTGAAGTTAAAGTACCCAGATGCCTTAGATATCGTTGGCATAGCAACAGAATCCGGGATCGAGAACTCGGGTCGTTCCGAGGATGCCGTCTATTTGGATGCACGCAACTGGACAGCTGAGATGAATGCAGAAGCCGCTAAGTTTCAAAATGAGTTCGGTATTCTCGTAAGTCCAACAACGACGAGCATGCATGTATCAGAGTATCCAGATAACAAGCCGCTTCCACCCGACACACGCAAGTATCCTAGGAACGCCCTTTGTTATTGTGGTAGTCGCAGGAAATGGAAGTATTGCGGGCTAAAGAATACCGATGAGCACCAGCTCTTTATGAGAGCGACGGGGCGCGCGAAAGCTTAGTCACTTAAGCGCGCCACTATAGCGTCTAGGGCGTTCTCGTACGCTGCGTCGCGCGTCTCTCCGAACGCGACAATTTGCCCTAACCTGTCCACGGCCTTGTAGCCGAGTAGCTCTGCCGTCTCAACATATGCGCCCTGCGCCTCGTCCCAAGCGAGGCAATGTAGGGACTTGGAGTGTATAAGTATGGTTGGTGCCAGACACGTCAAAAACGTGAAATGTGTGGTGTAAATTTTTACGAGAGGGAGGGATTCGATCAAGATATTTTTCCGCTCCGTCGTTTTTCTTTTTCAAGATTCGCCTATCCGTATTTTTTTGCTGAAAAATCGGACAGGCCGCCCTCGACACCGTCGTGCCTCCGGCCTTCGAATCTCTCCTCTTTTGCTACGCAAAAGCACCGCCTGCTGGCGGTGCTCTCCGCAAAAAACTTGCGGGTCTCGTTTTTTGCGGAGAGGGAGGGACTCGAACCCTCAAGCCGCTTTTGACGACTACAGGTTAGCAACCTGCTGGCTTACCATTCGCCGCACCTCTCCGTTGCAGCGCACTGTACTTCAATTAGCATACCTTTTCAAATGCTTCATGTTGCTTGATCCTACAAGAGCAAAATATTTTTTCATGTCGGCAATGCTGTCGATACAAACATCATGGCCGGAGATTCTTGCTCGAATCCCAAGGTCGGTCAGCATCTTTGCGACAGAAAGTTTGAGTGGTCGTGATCGACTACAAAAGCTAAGCTTTTTGTAGGAATACCATTTGCCGTTCACTTTATACGAGTGCGTAAAGACCGATCCATCAGTATCAACGAGACCTCGCAGGCACGCTACCGCATATCTTGTGTCTTGCTTGATCCATGCGGGTATATCGAACTCTTGTTTGATCTTGTTGCCAATGGGTAAGCCAAGCGTGTTCAAATATGTAACGATTTCCCGACGCGAAATTACAATATTGTAGACGGAATATTTTGGTGTGTGGTAGAGGCCTGGTTGAATATGGAATAATTTCCTGATGCGGGCCACAACAACATCGATATATTCGCGGTCATCGATATGATGGAGTGTAATACTCGCTTGGTACTGACTTAATCCTCCATCTCCCATCATGGTACCCATGAATTCAGCGAGTTCTACCGATTTACGGGGCTTGTATATAGATTTTGCTTTGAACTGCGGTGGTTGCTGGTACTGGCCAACTTTTTTCCACCATTTCTGCCACTGCGCGCGCCTTACTGTTTCATTAATCGGTATGCGTCCATATTTTATGAGAACAGCTGTGGCACCCTTTTTCCCCGCACTGCTTGTGTGTGCATACCTGTTGCGAAATTCTAAGTCTTTTGGCAAAGGGATACCTGCGCTCTTTGAGAGGGAGCGTGCGCATAGCAACTGCATGTCGAATTTCTCTCTCCGCCAATCGCGGATTGTTCGCACAGAGCATCTGCACAGCTTTGCTACTTTCTCTATAGAGTATTTTTCTTGGACAGCTTCAATAAAGGCGCGTTGAGCAC
>CAYMRY010000084.1:0-3080 GCA_964393065.1 uncultured Candidatus Saccharibacteria bacterium | reverse complement strand
CATGGATGCCGTACGCGTACATGCATAATGCGCTCTATTTAAATTACATCGGTAAGGCTGCAAGGAAGAATGATGTCCTTGAGCGCCTTACGTCACTCGCGGCGCTGGTGAAGGAAGATCCAAACATTCATGCAAATGTATTCCTTTCGTTCGTTGAAAGTGTACGTCTCAATCCTCAGTCACCCCAATATGCAAACCTGCGTATGCTCGCGGGTATTTCGCCCGAATTTAAGGCGCTACTTCAAGAATACGGCTGGAAATTCTAACGATTGGTATACAGCGAGAAGTCGTTTTCAAGACTAAAGCTATCGGTAGTAGCCGCCTTTGTGCATGCATCCTTTGCTGATCCTGAGAGTTCGGCGCAAATCACAAGTATTTCTGAGCGTGGAGCTTCCGGAGTGAGTGCATGAATTGCACCCTCTATACATAAGCGTTCCTCCGAAGCTCCTGCGCCGGAGCACATGAGTGTAAGAAGAGTCGGGGACGTACGAATGGCATAAAAAATACTAAACCCAAGACCATGAAAGCAACCATTGCGCTGTATTCCCGGTGAAAGTGAATCGCAATATGCCCTCGCCGCGTCGTGATTTTGAGGGAATATGCGCGGGATTTTATAGCGATAGCACGCAACAGGCTCTGCTCCAGGCTCATCGCACGGCGAGGCTTGAGAAAGTTGGGCGTCGCGCTCTCCAACATCGCTATCGCGTTGCATGTACACTCCGCTTGCACAGTAGTACGCGCGCCCTCTATCATTAAATCCTGAACAGTGTTTGAGTGCGGATGAAATGTCACCGTCCGTAAGCGATAGAAGGGCGTGACCCACGCCATGTGCGCAGGAGCCGATACTGAGGCGTGCAATCACACTCGGCGATTCGCAGAGTGTCCGTGCAAAGGTGGCCACTTCTTCAGCTTCAATATGTTCATCAGAGCCGGTTAATTCCGCAAATGCTCCCATAAGAACTCCGTGAAATGCGCCCGTTGTGCACCGTCCGCGCGCAATTTGTAATGAATACTCGATATCACGCGTGTGAGCGAAGAGTGCTTTACCGATGCTGTGGGATCGTTCATGACAGTAACCCTCTTCTTCGAGGACGCTCAACAGAACGTCGGGACCCAGGGTATCATAATACGTTTCGACGATCGGCATCGGTACTTCAGCATTGAGCGGTAGTTCTCGGACTTCTGCGCGAAAACGCGCCCGTTCGTGATCAACGACACGTCGCTGCAGTATCTCCGAGCTAAACGGTACAACAAGTGCACGCACTGAAAGCAATGTATCTGGCGAGAATGCCACTGCACTACCAACTATGCAAAGTGGCATGAGGATGGACAGAAGCGCATGGCGCGATTGCATGCGGTGAGTATATCAATTGGCTTCCCAATATAGGGCGCTGGCAATTGGCTGTAGAGTACCAAAAAGAAAGAGCGCCCACGAGGCACGTGAGCGCTGCTTTGATCCGCGTTGGGGGGACTCAACGAGGATCTCGGCTACTGAGTCCGGTACGCTCTGCGTCCCGGGTGCTGCCGCAATCCTGCCCTAACGAGGATTAAATGTCAATGAAGAACTTGGGGAAACTGGCGGGCGCAGAGCGCCCGCCAGTCCAGGTGATCTGCCTACGCGGCTACACCCTGTTTCTGGTATGGCGAAGACTTAGCGAGAAAGACAGACGCCAGTTTTCGGACATACCTTCGCACAGGCTGCTCCAGAGGAGCTGTGCGCCGTGGCAACGAACGTAAGAACGATCGTTGCCATCAGCAAGACCACTGCTGAGGTTTGGTGCATAAGTGCCTCTTATGCGGGATTGGGCATTATGTTGAAGTGAAATCGCTCGAAGTCCGGTAGACCACCGACCCAATCGCGACCCATAATTCGACCCAGGTCTTTCGACCCGAGTGAGACCATACAGTGCTAGGTGGTGTGTGTCAAAAAGTGATGTGTTGGAAAGTCGCTTGGCTCGACGAGTTAATGCGTCGACCTGATCGGTCGATTTCCACACATTTCACGCGGCACGCTTCGTATGCGGTAACAAATCAAATATAAGGTGGATGCGCCACTCGTCGGATTCGTTATGCGCTTCGTGCCACGCTTTGTTATCAAACCACCACAATTCCCCCGGCCACAGCCTCACCGTCTCACCACCGCTTATCATGAGGCTTCCGGTTTCGCTCTGAAGCACAAGGTGATAGCGATCGCGAAGAGTATAGTATTCACCAAAATCGGTGTGTCCGTAGACGGTGCCCTTTGGCTCGAGTCGTACAATAAGCGCTGCAGAAAGCTCTCCCTGTAATTCATCGGCAATTTTTTGCATCCATGTCATTGTGTGAGGGAACAGGGCTGCAAATTTTGTGTCGATCGTTGTATGAGAGTCATGGATATTTTTCCCCTCATCGGTAATTTTTTTGCGGAGTGCAATTGAATTTGTCTCACGCTGCGCGGGGACCGTATCCTGACGGATCGTTTCCGAGTACCACTCCTTTGCGTTCATCTGAATCTCAGCGAGAATCGGTTGTACAGCGACTCCGTCATGGATGAGGCGAAAGTGCCTCACTTCTTTCGTGTCCGCGTCCTCGTGCGATCGTTTGTGCGCGCCAAAGTTGAATAGGGAGAGAAGAGACATACCTGCATTATACGGGACACACTGGTGGCTTTGAAATTGCGCGCGCAAGAAGTGTGCTCGAGATGAGGAGAAACAGGAGGCCAGCATATCCTACTTCCTTGCCGTGAAAAGGAAGGAGCGCAAGAAGGCCGCTTGCGCCGAGCGTTGAGGTGAGAGCAGAGAGGAACACCGACCCGCACGCTGCGCAGCCGATGCCGAGGAATGCTGAAATACTTCCCATAATTCCCCCGCCAAGGGAAAGCGATGAGGGTGCGGTGCGAAAAAAGCGAATATAAAAAATGAGGAGTGCGCTATTGATACCGAAGAGAAGGGGAAGGAGAAGTGTAAAAAGAAAGCTCTCCCCTGAATCAATGACCGGCTTGAAGAGCGTTAACAGAATGTATCCTTTTTCTGAGGCAACAAGATTCGAGTTAAAGAGGATGGTGTGGATGAATGCGGGAAACTGTGCAATCACCATAACGA
>CAYMRY010000083.1:0-3089 GCA_964393065.1 uncultured Candidatus Saccharibacteria bacterium | reverse complement strand
CCAAAGACGGGGCAGACCCTCAAATGGAGAAGGCACTTGAACTTTTGAAATAGGACTATGGCGCTCGCCAGTATCGATACCTCTCTCTTTCCACAAGAGCGAGCCGAAAAGCTAAGCGCTATTTATCGCTACAGCCTGTTCGATGTCATGCTGTATCGCTCCAATCTCCTGATGCATTCACAGCGCGTACAGTGGATCGTAGATGAGCTTGCTCCATTTTGTAAGGAACTCGGAGCAGATATCGAAAAAACGCGCATCCTTGCACTCGTGCATGACGATGCGGAAATGATCATCGGGGACATACAGGCGGGACATAAAGCTAAAATGTCGAAAGAGGAACTCGCGGTGATCGAAGAGCGCGAAGCACAAGCTGCGCGCATGTTAGCTGCACAGTATCCAAAAGAAGTGCATGGCTACAACTACGAGCAGTTACTTTTGCATGCCGCTCATAAAGACTGCATCGAAGCTGAGATCGTTTCCTACGCGGATCGCTTTGACGCTTACTCTGAAACCCTGCACGAAGTACTTGCCGGTAACCTCTCGCTCGTATGGGCGCTTATGTTTTACGAGAGGTGGGTTGCGAGCTACTTGGAAAAGCAACCCGCACTCAAGCCGCTGACTGCACATGTTTCGCCCTTTATACTTGCCGGCGATAATCGCCATCAGCCGATGCAAGTAAGGGCTGCACATTTCGCACACCTCGGAAAACCGCACACGCGAGCGTCGCTCGACACACCAACCGAGTTTCCGTTTTACAACGCATGGCGCGAAATGGTCGTACGAAGGGGAGGGGAGGAGGGCAGAAGCTGGCTTACGCAACAGAGAGAATTCTTGCCAAAATAGAAGAAGTACGTAGGATTGGTATATGAAAGTCATACTACTCAAGGACATATCAGGACTTGGACAGCGCGGGACGGTAAAGGAAGTATCCGATGGCTATGCGCTCAATCGCCTCATTCCTAACAAGATGGCGCAGATGGCAACCCCAGAAGCACTCAAGGCTCATGAGAAGCACGTTGCTGAGGACAAAGCTGCGCGAGATGCACGAGAAAAGGAGTGGGGAATCATTGCAGAGAAGCTCAAGAGTTTTACGCTTCCAATCTCAGCGAAGGCAAGTGCTCAGGGACATCTCTATAAGAAAATTGCGAGCGCGGATATCGTAACAGCACTCAGGGAAAAAGGCTTCGCGGTCCCCGATGACGCCATTCACCTCAAAACACCACTGAAAGAAATAGGGAAAAAAGTACTTGAATTGTCTCTCGGGGAACGCAAGGTTGAGCTCATGGTGGAAATCGTTGCAGCGTAAGCGTGCACATGAAATACCAAAAACCCGCTTTATGAGCGGGTTTTTGTGATTTGTTAGAATGTGAAGGTTACTTCGTAGCGGACGGAACGATAGTTACGATTGAGCGGACCGAAGAACGACCGTCGAAATTACCTTTGCGCTTGAGTGCAAATTTTACGATGCCTGCGATGCGAGAAAAAAGAGTGTGATCCTTGCCGACACCGATGTTCTTACCCGCCATGATCTTGGTACCGCGCTGACGCACGATTATTTCTCCAACATTAACGAATTCACCGTCAGCGCGCTTAACGCCGAGGTACTTCGGATTCGAATCTGTCAGGTTTTTCGCTGTTCCCGCGGCTTTGGTTGTTGCCATAAAGTATCTATAGAAAAAGTATCAAGTGCCAGGTAGCTAGTATCAGGTAAAAATCCGATACAATACGAGGCATGGGTAGAATACAGGATTTCTGGCTAAAGGTCAAATTGGCGTTCGAAGCCGCCCTAGGAGACTGGGGAGTCATACTAGTCATCTTTTTAGCATGTTTGTCAAGTTTTGGTCTTGGGCGACTTTCAGCTACCGAAGAAGCGAAGCCGGTCGTATCAGTCTATAGAGCACCATTTGAAGCCGAACCAAGAGGTATATCAGTTGGGGGACTGGTAGTCGCGTCGAAGAACGGCACGGTCTACCACTATCCGTGGTGCTCCGGGGCAGAACAAATCTCAGAGGCAAATAGAGTGTGGTTTCCCTCAGAAGAAGGCGCCGAAAAAGCCGGATACAAACCCTCAAAGAGCTGTAAAGGTCTTGTTGAGTAAAAACATTGACATGTACTGTGTTATATAATGATTTTTACTGAATTTTGTTTGCTATTTTTCAAAAAATAGTATATTATTCATGAGTCGCAAGTAACTCAATCAAGAGCGCTCACTCCTAACAACACATTTTGACGTCGACTGCAGCCACTCAACGCGCAGAAAATGTAACCGGTGCATCGCTAAGGAAATCGAATTGCCTCTAAGGATCTCTCGATCCCGAGATAGTACTAACAGCAGTTCTTTTTTAATTTCCTAAACACTCATCTATGACTCAATCACGCATCGATCGCATCGCACAGTACACAACTGCCACACTCTTCGGAACCATCGTATGCTCGCTTTTTTTCCTTAGCTTTTCAGGAACAGCACAAGCAGATACACTTAATCGTCAATTGCAAGTGGGTATGTCAGGCTCTGATGTATCGCTTCTCCAATCCTATCTTGCGCAAGACGTGACTTTGTATCCGCAGGGACTCGTTACATCGTATTTCGGCTTCCTTACAAAGGCTGCGGTATCGAACTTTCAGTCACGCAACGGTATAGAAGCAGTCGGTCGCGTTGGTCCGATCACACTCGTTGCACTGAATGCTCGCATGAGCGGAAGCACAAGCGTCGATAAAAGCGCGCCCATACTCTCTAGTGTATCAATCTCAACATTCTCGAATTCAGCTGCTGTTCAATGGAATACCAACGAACTAGCCAACGGAAAAGTAATGTACAGCACCACCTACCCGAGCTTAGTTGAAATGGGATCTGATGTTCTTGTAAGCGGAACCGTTGCCCAGAGTGATCTTTCTCTTAAGATTGCTCACAACGTATTCATCAACAACCTTACACCAAACACCACCTACTACTACGTAATCTACACAAAGGATTCAGCCGGTAACGTGCAGGTCACGTGGCCAGCTACCTTCAAGACGACGAACTAATCGACTACCCGTGACCGCCAACAAAACGTTGGCGGTCACTGAGCCTATCCACTTCAAAACAT
>CAYMRY010000082.1:0-3318 GCA_964393065.1 uncultured Candidatus Saccharibacteria bacterium | reverse complement strand
TGTCAAAAGAGTTATGCACCACCCTCGAAGAACAACTCATTACACCACAAAAGAACCATTCGTTACTTCATTGACGCGGACGGTGATTTTTGTTACCGTTTCCGCATGGAACTCATGGCGTACCTGCCATATGTGCAGATCGCCCTCTCGGTACTCCTTATGGCTGCTATTCTCTTGCAGCGCACAGGAGCATCGCTCGGGGGTGCTTTTGGGGCTGATAACTTCAGCTCCGGTTTCCACACGCGACGGGGGTTTGAAAAGACCCTTTTTCGCGCTACCATAGTCCTTGCCATCCTGTTTGCCCTTTCGGCACTCTTACATTTACTCGTTTAGACGATACGACGGTTTCCTCAAGCGTGTGTGCGCGAGTCGCTTGATGCAGGATATGACCTGTTGTATTTCTGATCATGGATCAAACCGATAGCGAAAACATTCCCTTATCGACGCATGAATCAACCCCTCGATCACTGGGTCTGATTGCTCCGAAACCCGAGGTTTCGGGCCTCAACACACTCCTGCGCACATTTTCGCCTTTTGAAAGACTTCTTTTGTATACATTCACGCTCCTCCTGGGTATCAGTGCATTCGTACTCCTTGCCGATGTCAACCGCGCCGTCTCAACGGAGGTTCCGACGCACGGCGGCTCCCTCACCGAGGGAGCAGTTGGCGTGCCGCGCTTTATCAATCCCCTACTCGCACTTACCCAGCCAGATCTCGATCTCACCGCGCTTGTGTATTCAGGACTCCTGCGCACCGCACACGCAAGTAGTACAACGCAATGTAATGCGAGTGTGCGGTATATCCCGGACCTAGCAGAGCGCTATGACATATCCGCTGATGGCACCGTATACACGTTCCACCTACGTCGCGATCTCACCTTCCATGATGGTACGCCACTCACGTCGGCGGATGTTCTTTTTACGATTGAGTTAGCACAGAATCCCGATATAAAAAGTCCACGCCGCGCCGACTGGGAAGGAGTCAATGTCACAACTCCGGACGAGTACACGGTCGTATTTACACTGCCTCATGCGTACGGCCCATTTCGGGAGAATCTCACACTCGGCATTGTTCCCAAACACCTCTGGGAAAATGTACCAGCGAGCGAGTTTGCGTTTTCTTCTCTCAACACGCACCCGGTAGGCTCAGGGCCGTACCGCATTGAAGAGAGTGTCGAGGATTCAACAGGAGCACCAATAGAATATCGACTTCGCGCGTTTCGCAATTTTGCACTTGGCGAAGCTAATCTGACCTGGTTTGTGTATAAGACATATGCAAATGAGGCCGAACTTTTTGCGGCGTACGATGCGCACGACATAGAAAGTTTTGTTGCACCATCTCCGAAAAATGTGTCCCGCGCTGTTGCGGAAAACGCATCGCTTTATCGAGAGGCACTTGCTCGCGTGTTCGGCGTCTTCCTAAATCAAAACCACGCGCCAATTTTAGCAAAAAGTGAGGTGCGCGCCGCACTGAATGCCGCGATCGATCGTAACGCCATCATTGAGAAGGTTTTGCACGGATACGGCGTGCCTGCAGAAGGCCCCATTCCACCTGGTCTTTTACCCGTAGCTACGTCCGCATCAAGCACACCGGAGACAATAATTCCAGAGGATAGAATCGAGTATGCTCGCTCCTTCCTCACCAAAGCAGGCTGGTCGTATGATGCGGGAGCAAATACGTGGTCAAAGGATTCACAAAAACTCGCACTCACTCTTGCAACTGTCGACACCGAAGACCTCGTGGCAACTGCGCAGGCAGTCGCTGATGCGTGGAATGCGGTAGGAATCACAACGAGCGTTCAGATTTATCCTCTCCAGGAGTTCAATACAACGATCCTTCGTCCGCGTGCCTACGATGCCATCCTTTTTGGTGAGGTTGTCGGACGCTCGCTCGACCTTTTTGCCTTTTGGCATTCTTCACAACGCAACGACCCAGGCTTGAATTTAGCCCTTTACACCTCACCAAGCGCTGATAAAGAGCTTGCAAGTGCACGCGATGAAATTGAGAGCGAGAAACGCGAAGCGCACCTCCTTGAATTTGCCCGAATCCTCTCCCTTGATATACCCGCCGTATTCCTGTATACTCCCCTCATTGCCTATATTGTCCCCCAGGAAGTGAATGGGGTCACAATAGAGACGCTGACAACACCCTCTGACCGTCTCGCCCATGTATACACGTGGTATCGCGACACGGAGCGCGTCTGGAATATCTTTACCGAGTGAAGTTCGCGATCTGAAGCACTAAAACCAAAACAAATTCCACCATATGCAATTTCAAATCCGGAACGGATTCGTAGCGCTTGATATTTCGTATGGTGCAATTGGTTTTCGTTTTAAGTTTGAAAAATAAGAGATCGATTTCATTATTCACAAAAATTATTACAAATTAGTTTAAATCTATGAACATGTTTACACCCCCACCCTCCCCACAAAGTGGAGGCCAAGGCCCCCTGCGACCTGCAGGAAATCAAGGCCGCCCTCACCAGGGTCGACCTCAGGGACACGGGCCGCGCCCAACAGGTGCGCCCGGAGCTCCACGTCTACACGGCGAAGGAAACCGTCAGTTTCGCGGAAGCTCGATGCGAAGCCGTCCGCGTCGAGAAAAAAAGGTGCGCGTCGAACACGCAGCTCCTACGTCGCGCGAACGTCAGCGACCCACGGCACAAATACCCGTAATACCTGAAAACGCGGTACGCATTATTCCACTTGGCGGCGTCGAAGAAATCGGCCGCAATATGACGGCGATAGAAGTCGGCAACGATATTTTCGTGCTTGACGCCGGATTCCAGTTTAAGGAAGACGATACCCCGGGCATTGATTACATTTTGCCAAATACCGGATATCTCGAGGAGAGGCGCCACAAAGTGCGCGGCCTTCTTATCTCGCACGGCCACCTCGATCACATCGGCGGCATTCCCTACATCATCGACCGCATCGGCAACCCCATGATCTATACACGCCGCCTCACCGGCATGATGATCAAGAAGCGTCAGGAAGAATTTTCACAGACGACACCGGTTCAAATCCGTGAAGTAGAAAAAGATGAGGTTATTAAACTCGGCGATCACACGATTCGCTTCTTTGGTGTTACGCACACCGTTCCCGATTCGATGGGTATCATTATCGAAACCAAGTGGGGTGACGTGGTCTTTACAGGCGACATCAAGCTGAACCACAAAGACGGTGATCCCTCGGAAGAGGAGAAGCGCGAATTTGGTATTTTCCAGAATCGTAAAGTGCTCGCCCTTCTCATGGACTCGACCAACGTCTGGCAGCCGGGCTACTCGATTCCCGAGGCAATCGTCTACGCAACACTCGA
>CAYMRY010000081.1:0-3716 GCA_964393065.1 uncultured Candidatus Saccharibacteria bacterium | reverse complement strand
CTTCGCATTAGACCATAAAGATTGTTGTTACGAGGTGCTAAGCACCATTCTCCCCATCGCGCTTCTGCGCGACCTCGATAGACGAGGCGCGGAAAGTGATGACGTCCTCGACTTGGTCATGGTCATCTGGGACACGCTCCCGACTATGATCGCCAACGCGCTTGCGGCCAAGAAGTAGCCGCTCGCCACTTGCTCGGCGCATTCCTCAGGGGATGCGCCGAGTTCTACGTTTGGGTCTTCATTTGTGCGTATTTGAGCCAAACTGGTTTTTACCTCTTGGTTTAAAGTTTGTGGTTAGGTGGAGTGGGGGTATGCTGGCGATATGGCGACAAAATTCATACTGGTGGGTGGGTATACGCATAAGGCGCTGGATGGTGGGCGGGCTTTTTGTTACGAAGTGCTAAGCACCGTTATCAGAGCCAGCTGAGGTACTTAAGGATGTTCGAAAGAGTGTAGAAAAGGGACTAGCCTATGGCCCGGTAAATGCAAGAAATATTATACAATAGATACAGCTGTTACGAAGTGCTAAGCACCGAAATCCCAATAGATACAGCTGTTACGAAGTGCTAAGCACCGAAATCCCGGGTAGGGTTATGCTGTAATTAATTATGGAAAAACAGTTTAAGAAAGGCGAAGACTATATCGGCGTAACTGTTAATTTCATTTGCCATGATGGAGCTGGCAATTTTTTGTTTAACAAACGGAGCATGAATTGTCGCGATGAACACGGACGATGGGATCCAGGTGGAGGCGGTCTCGAATTTGGAGATACTGTTGAAGCTACATTGTTTAAAGAAATCGCCGAGGAATATTGCACAGAAGTGTTAGGCTATGAGTTTCTTGGATACAGTGACATCCATCGAGAAAATGGTGGGAACAAAACGCATTGGATAGGCCTTGATTTTCTCGTGCGCGTTGATCGCTCGAAAGTACAGAATGGTGAGCCACACAAATTTACGGAAATCGGATGGTTTACGCTGGATGCATTGCCTGATCCACTTCACTCGCAATTTCCAAAATTTCTTGAAGAAAACAAGGAGCTTATCCGCAGCAAGGCGGGTTTGAAATGACTGTTCAGTGACTTGTAAAAATGTAGTGCGCAGGTAGCGATAATTATTATTATATTTTATGGCCATGTTTCTGGTGCCTGACTCAATTGTCGCATAGAACGATTCGTCCGAGGGGACGACCAAAAAAGGTTCCTGACACCTTATTCTCAACGGGATGTGGAGGGGTTAACAGGATCGCTCTAGCTTGCGCTTAAAGCTAACGGCGCTATGCTTCGGTTCAAATATGAGCCCGCAAGAGAAAGAGGTACTTAAAACTGTTGTAGAGAGAGGAGGGTTATTTTCGCCTGCGGACTTGATTAATGCAATTGCGAATCATGATCGGCGCATAGTCGAAAATTTGGTGGTTAGAGGTTTTTTAGAAGAGGTCCCTCAAGATATGGGTGGGAATGGTCTAGATTACACTCTTAATTTTTACAGAGCAACTGAAAAAGGGATAATGCAATTTGCGCCGTGGGTGCAATGGACATTTTTTAATTTCAAGACAAACACAGCAGTTTGGGTAGGCGCATCTTCAATGGTGTTGGGTGTAGCGGGGCTCATCTTTTCGACGATGACTTATTTTAATGCCGCACACGTGAATGAAATCGTGAATCGTCCGTATATAGAAATAAGTACGCCACAATTTATTTTTTTGGATAAAGATGGAAGAAAGTTTGAGGAAGGAACTTTTCCTAAGGTAGACGACGTAAAATATTTCAAAATAAGAACTGTACATACCAATGAGGGGAATTTGCCTGCGGAGAGAATTGGGGTTAAGTCAACAACGATGCCAGTCGTGCTCGAGGTGGATAAACTTGATCACGTTGTAATATATCGCGAAAATATTACAGAGTCTGATCGTATGCCGATCGAGCAATTAGGTTCGATTTTTGATGATCAATCGGAGTTTGCTATGCGGACAGAAGTAAAATATCGATCTATCGGTTCTAAAAAAATATATACAGCATTTGTAGAGTCGAGGTGTGCGGCTAGTTTAACCAACACTGCGTTTAGTGTAAATTGCGTCTTCGATCGGAAAGGGACAAATTAAAGTCCTTGAATTTCGCATGCTTTTGTGGCAGAATAGTGTCTCTAAGGGCTTCCGGCCCTTCTTTTTATGGAAATTCGCAATATTGCCATCATAGCACCCGTCGTCGTGTCTGGCGCACTCCTTGAGAACCCTCGGTTCTCAACGGACGGCAGCGCTTCGCTCGCCGCCCTGCTCTCCGACACGGGAAAACTAGAGTTTTCCCGACCCCTTTCCACCAACGTGAGCAGTGGTATTTTTAACATCTCTTTGGCAGCTTAACTTTTCAACATATATGGAGATTAGAAACATTGCGATTATTGCTCACGTTGACCATGGGAAGACGACCCTGACTGACGCCATACTCCAGCAAACAGGGGTGGGGGAGGCGGGGGTTTCGATGGACTCCAATAAACTCGAGCTTGAGCGCGGGATTACTATCTATGCGAAGAATGCCTCCGTTCCTTATAAAGGAACGAAGATCAACATCGTCGATACCCCCGGTCACGCCGACTTCGGCTCTGAAGTCGAGCGCGTGCTCCGATCGATTGACTCTGTGCTCCTTGTTGTGGACGCCCAAGAAGGTCCGATGCCGCAGACACGATTCGTTCTCAAGAAGTCGCTCGAACTCGGTATCAAGCCGATCGTTGTCATCAATAAGATTGATAAGCCAGCAGCTGATCCGCACCGCGCTGAAGAGCAGGTCTTGGAGCTCTTTTTGGAGCTTGGTGCATCGAACGAACAGGCAGAATTTCCTGTCGTGTACGCAATTGGGAAGCAGGGGATTGCAAAGAAGAAACTCGATGACGAATCCACTGATTTGACACCGCTTCTCGATACCATCCTCGAAAAAGTACCGGCCGCCAATTCCGACACTTCGCTTTTTGAGAAACCACTGCGCGCACAGCCATTCAATCTCGCCTACGACAACTTCCTCGGACGTCTCGCCGTTGCTCGCATCTACGAGGGCACGATAAAGACCGGTGGCTCGCTCGTCGTAAAAAAGCCGTCCGGCGAAACGCGCACCGGCAAGGTTACGAAGATGTTTACCTTCAACGGCCTTCAGCGCGTCGAAGCAACGGAAGCATCTGCGGGTGACATCGTCATTTTCGCAGGTGTTCCTGATATTGAAATTGGCGAGACGGTATCAACCACCGCAGAGGTGGAAGCACTCCCCGCAATTGCCGTTGATGAGCCGACGATCACGCTTTCATTCCTTGTAAACAACTCGCCGTTTGGCGGACGCGAAGGAAAGTTTGTCACAACGCGCCAACTGCGCGATCGTCTCGAAAAAGAACTCGAGATCAACGTCGGTCTTCGCGTCGATTTTTCGGGCGGCGATACTTTCAAAGTCTCCGGTCGCGGTGAACTCCATGTGGCAATCCTGCTTGAAAACATGCGCCGCGAAGGCTACGAAATGCAGGTCTCTCAGCCGCAGGTCATCGTGCGTGAAGAAAACGGGGTCAAAACGGAACCATTTGAAGAAGTCGTGGTTGATATTCCGTCGATCTACCAGGGCGCAGTCATCGAACGACTCGGTACACGCGGCTTTGTCATGTCGAACATGCTGGTCCATGGCGACACGGTGCGCCTCATTTTCGAGGGCCCAACACGCGGACTCCTCGGCTACCGCAACCAAT
>CAYMRY010000080.1:1670-3755 GCA_964393065.1 uncultured Candidatus Saccharibacteria bacterium | reverse complement strand
AAGTGAATGGTCGGAAACGGAACGTATATCCGTCCGTCAATTTGTAGCAGAGACAGCAAAAACGCTGGGATACGAACTCTGACGCTCAAATGCCAGAAAAACGGCAGTCACAAGATGACACTGACCTTTTTCCAGGAGGACTGTATATGCAAGACACACCCGCTTCTTCTCGCACTATTACGCTCGCGTTCCTGTGCGCGTTACTCTTCTGGACCACATCGGCCCAGGCTCAGCTGGCAGACTCAACGTGGCCCATGTTTATGCATGATCTACAGCACACGGGTCGAGCATCGGTCAACGGTCCGTCAGCGAATAATGTGAAAGTAAAGTGGAAATACAAAGCCAAAAGTCGTATTCAAACGTCTCCGACGCTGGGCGCAAATAACACGGTCTACCTGGGCGCCGGATTCGCGCCTCTGTGCGCAATCAATGCGACGAGCGGCGTCGAAAAATGGTGCACGACTGGCGGCGGAGACGCGGCGATTTCTTCTCCTACAGTCGCAAGTGACGGCACGATCTATATTGGCGCAAGAGATAATAAACTTTGGTCCGTACGAGATGATAACGCTTTTCCAACAGTAAAATTCCGATACAAAATAAATTTAGATGGAGATCAACGCGGCTCTCCGGCGTTAGATCTTTCCGGAAACGCTGTATATTCGGATTGTGGCTGTCTTGAGAGAGGCAACGTCATCGCCCTAAAGACAAATACAGCCAACCTAAATGGGGAGCTATTCTCGGATCTCCAGATCGGTAAGAGCGCACGTAATTCCTCACTAGCGATTGATACCTCAGCCGACCCTTCCCGCAGAGGAACCCTCTACGTTGGTACGACAGACGGATTCTTGTACGCCCTCACGTCGCAGCTCACCCCACCTTCCGGACAACTCAAGTGGTCAGCGAAAGCTGGCGGCATTCTTCGCAATAACTCGTCCCCCTCCATTGCCGATGATGGCACGATCTATATTGGCACTTCCACTGGCATTACTGCAGTCAGTCCAACAGGCGCCGTACTCTGGTCGTTTGCAGCAGACGACAAAAGCAGCGTCAGCGCCACGCCAGCCATTGGACCGACGGGGACTATTTATTTTGGTAGCCAGAAAAAAACCTTTTACGCTGTCAATCCAAACGGCTCCCTTAAATGGAAGATCCCGGGTCTCGACGGCGAGTTCATTGCGTCTGCGGCGGTCGGCGCGAATGGCAAGATCTACGCAGCTGGAGGCAAAAAAGTGTACTGCTTCGATGACAACGGTGGGAGCGGCTCGATTCGCTGGACGTTTACGCTTTCGAAGCCCATCCAATGGTCTTCTCCAGCCATCGGATCTGGAAATATCCTCTACGTCGGCGCTACCGATAAATATTTGTACGCTCTTGAGGAGAACTAATCGGACGCTCATTCCCTCGCAACGAGGATACGGTAGTTAGGTGTTACGGAAACGCCACCAGACATGGCCGACGAGCTGCATGAAGTCGTACAAGCCTGATATTTTTTCGGAAAACTCTTTGATCGAGTCACGGCGACTGATATAGGTCCGTCTCAGGGCAAACAGATCAGAATTCCAACCATTCACGCCAGGTACGATTGAACATGCAGCTTGATACCCTTCCTCTCGCACGATGTTCTTCACGGTGGAAGAAAATTCCCCTCGTGGGTAACAGAAAAATTGCACTGGCGCACCGAGTTTTTCCTGAATCAACCGTTTTGATTCAGCAACTTCTTTCCGAACTTCTTGCGGGGACACCCGAGAGAGCATGGGATGGCTGAGGGAATGGGACCCAAATTCGACGCCTCGCGCATGCATTGCTTGGACATGCTCCCATGTAAGCGGCTGAGGCACAAAGTCGGTCCGCGTTAACGTTGGTAATCGGTCGGAACCAATATACGCTGCCGCAAGAAAGATGATGGCGGGAAACCGAAAGCGCTCTAGCACTGGAAATGCATGTTCATAATTATCGAGGAACCCGTCGTCAAAGGTCAACACAATACTTTTCTCTGGGATAGGGTGACGACCGCTCAGGTGCGCAATAGCCTCGGTAAAGGTTAACACTCGATATGCTTGCTGTTGGAGATATTCCATCTGCGCA
>CAYMRY010000080.1:0-1660 GCA_964393065.1 uncultured Candidatus Saccharibacteria bacterium | reverse complement strand
TTCCGGTGCGACACTCGATCGCACCGGTAGATTGCTCACGCTGTGGTAGTAAAGAATACGGACTGAAGGACGAAAATGAAACAGATGAGTGAATCGCCCTACTCCCAGTCCTATGGAACTAAGAGCAATACGCAAGGATGATCGCATGGGGTGGCAACTTTCGCTCTCGATATTTACAGCAGGAAAACCTTTTCCCATGTTAGCAGAGGTCACATAACAGACCAAACACGTCAGGGATCTCTGCTTTGGCGCTTGCATCACCCGACATTAGGTAGATGGTCACATTTTTACGGATTGCGCTCAATCTAGACCACCACTGACACCATTAATTTCTACCGATACCGATATTACAGGATACCGATTATGCAAGAATCCGCGCGCCTGAAGGAAGAAAACGACTGGCAATGGGTTGCCGCTTGGGAATCGTTGGAGCCCCACAACCTGCTCAGCAAGGTATTCGAGCGTTTCGGCGCTGGGGTCGCACTCTGCACCAGCTTCCAAGCGACAGGAATGGCCGTTCTCGATATGGCCTGGCGACTGAACCCTCACGTCCGCATTTTCACCATCGATACCGGACGACTTCCACAAGAAACGTACGAGATCATGGATCGCGTCCGTGAACGCTATAACATTCAAGTGGAAGTTTATTTCCCCGATGCCTCGCCGGTAGAACACATGGTGCGTCAACACGGAGCAAACTTGTTTTATCGCGATCCGAATCTCCGCCTCCAGTGTTGTCAGATACGTAAGGTTCAACCATTACGGCGCGTGTTGACAGGGTTAGATGCCTGGATCACAGGACTCCGCAAAGAACAAAGCGCAACACGAACTCAAGTCAAAAAAGTCGAAATTGACCAGGAACACAATGGGATTCTCAAAATCAACCCTCTCGCAGATTGGACTGAACAAGACACCTGGGCTTATCTACGCACGCACGAGGTTCCGTATCATGCATACTATGATCGTGGATACACTAGTATTGGGTGTGCGCCTTGTACAAGACCAATCCAAGCAGAAGAGGACTCACGTGCAGGACGCTGGTGGTGGGAGCAAGGCACCCCTAAAGAGTGCGGCTTACATTATGAGGTAAAGGCAGACGGACAATTCGCATGTAAACCCCAACGTCAGTAGGCAAAAGCGAAGCAGATGAGTCTTCATCCTAGCCGTAAAGATACGAGTGAGAAACATTCCATCTCGCAAAAAAGGAAACGACGAAGTCAATGTCCGCACTTGAGAAAAAGCTCACGCTTCATCGCTCCGCCCTCGATACTCAGCACCTCCACAGTCCTCCAAGAGAAACGAGGCCCAGCCGCGATTCTTCGTCATGGGGCGCGCAGCGGTGGCATACGCTGCAACAGCGCCTGTTCGCGCATCAAGATTTACTTGCACTGCTCTGTCTCTCGCTTTTTCTCAATTTTTGGGGGATCGCTCGTGGGTTACCCAACATCGAAGACTGGGATCCGGACTCCATTGCCCCTTTAGGCCCACTTGTTTACGCGAAGCGGCTTCTCTTTGGAGAAATTTGGTGGGAAGAATATCCACCTTTTCACTTCATGATTCTAGCAGCCATCTCGGCTCCCTATATAGGGTTTCTCTGGTTGACTGGAGGCATTCACGCGCCGCAAGATACGTATCCATATGGGTTCACAGATCCAGAAAC
>CAYMRY010000079.1:0-3781 GCA_964393065.1 uncultured Candidatus Saccharibacteria bacterium | reverse complement strand
AGAGAATCGCGATTGAAGGATCGTATACCTACGCGCAGCTCCGCTCAACACTCGAAAGACTTGCGGGCCCTCAGGGCACGGCGAAAACTCTTGGGTTCGTCGAAATTGTACCCGAAGCACCGTCCGCACCTGTGCAAACCCCCATCGAACATCAGGAAGAAAGACAAAGACCATCATTTGAAACAAGTCGGCAGCGACTGGAACGGTTACGTAGTGCGGCCATTCGGACTTATGTACCACTCATCGACAAGGCCCGAAGCGCGAGCGGATTCGAAACACGAGTTTACGGTATACTTTCTCGTTATAACGAGCAAAACAGATTGCTCGACACCATTATTCGTCTGCAGGAGGGCGCCCCGCGTGAATTCTGGGGAGATCCTCCGATTGAACTTCGGATAACAAAAACACTTCCTCCTGATGTAAGCCCCACCACAATTGAAGAAGCCGTACAGATGACGGTAAAGACACTTACGGTCCGCATTCTTCATGGCACGCATTCGACAAGCGATCGAGACACTATAGTTTCGCTTCATTCTTCGGAAGTAGACACGCTCGCGGTTTTTCGTGAGGAGTTACTCAATTTATCCCGTCAGCATTCGATGTTACACGACACTCTCAAGGCCGCAGGCATCAAACGCGTAAACCTCGAATTTGTCGCAAATGTGCGCTATTCAAACCGCGAGCATGAGTATCGCATTGTTCCGATTACTGACGTCTCGGTTCCAAATTGAGCGCACTACATCCCCGCAATCGCTCGCGCAATAGAATAGACAAACGCCCCAAAGGAGCCTCCAAGAACGAGAATAAAGAGAATAACGATCCCAAAACCCATAAGCGGGTTGTGCTCAAGATGGGCGCGCAGCTGATCATATTGGATACGCAGACCAAGCGGCAGAAGCGCAGAGAGGATTTTAGAGCCATCGAGAGGTGGAATCGGGATGAGGTTAAAAATGCCAAGCATGACATTGGTAACCACGACAACAAAAAGCACGCTACTCAGCTCAGCTCCGAATATCTGTGCCCGAATGATAAGCGCAGTAAGGAGGGCGATCGCAAAATTTGAGAGCGGTCCCGCGGCCGCAACAATCGCCTCTCCCCACTTTGGAGCTTTCGTAAGGTTGTACGGGTTATAGGGCACCGGCTTTGCCCAGCCGAAAAAGATAGGAGAGCCGGAAAGTGAGAGCATAAGAGGTAAAATCACCGATCCAAATGGATCGAGGTGCACTATCGGGTTCAAAGTAAGTCGCCCCGCGTACCGCGCCGTAGGATCCCCCAGCTTATCCGCTGCATAGCCATGCATCACCTCGTGGATGACGGCCGAAAGCATGATGACCGCGATCACAAACACCGAATCAAGTAATTCCATCGCAAAAGTGTAGCATAAAGAGTCCTTCTGTGGCACGATTTGTCGAGGAGAGAGGAGGCGAACAATGGATACACTAGGTTATCAAGGCCGCACAGCTCATCAGCAGGAGAACATGCAACGCACGGGACTTGTGTCGTTCGTTGCCTTCCTTATCGTCGCAGTCGTTACTGCAGGAATTGCTCTTCTTGGGACAGGGGCAAAGATCCTGGAAACACTGCGGTGAAGCGGGCCCGACAGCGTATGTCGGGCCCGCGTTTTGCTTTTTTTAGACTTATATCGTATAGTTCCCCGACATATGGCACGTGAATGCGCAATCACAGGAAAGCGATCCCGCGTAGGAGGCGGATACTCAAACCGCACGCGTGCGACCAAATTCAACCCTACCGGGAAGAAACGCAACCAGGTCAACATCCAGAAAAAGACCGTTTTTGTCCCAGAACTGAACCGCAAAGTGACCGTAAACGTTTCCGCGAAGGGTCTCAAAACTATGCAAAAGCGCGGTATCTACCAGACACTCCGCACCGCAGGTCTCGTTCGCTAGAAAGTTGTATTACATGCATGAAAAGGCCGCTCTCGAGGGAGCGGCCTTTGTCGTGGTTACCCATCGCCGGGTTACCGGGTAATTCTCTGACAAGCTTCAGCCCTCTCTGAACACCGAAACACCTGAGGCGCTCCAAACAAGACGCCGTACATCGCAAGACACCAAAGAACGAGGAAGATGCCTGCTTGAATGTATTCAGCGAGAGGTCGCCGCGTGGGAGTCTTTTTCGAGTTGTTTACTACATTTTCCATGGCACTTCTCCTCAAAAGCCGGGCTGCAGGAAGCGTACCTGTTAATTTCCTTTACCACAATTACCGCTTTCGAACATTAACGCCATCAGAAACAAAAGTAATCGTGCCGAGAGTGCAGGTATCGGAAATTTCGACTGAAAGCTTCTTCATGGCTGCAACCACTTCTTCGTGAGGATGTCCGTAGCTATTGTCGCAGCCCCGCGAAAAGACAACATGTTCCGGTGCAACAAAGCCGATAAATGCAAAAAGCGACGACGTGCGCGATCCATGGTGGCCAGCCTTAAGCACGTTTGATCGTAGATCTTTTCCATCAAGTAAGAGCAAATAACGCTCGATTTCTTTTGGCGAGTCTCCGGTAAGGAGAAATGCAGTGTCTCCGTAGACCAAGCGCGCAACGATGGATCCAGTATTTGTTTCGAGCGAGGGCACATCACGATCCGGAAAGAGAATGTGAATCTCCGCTCCGCCTCCAAGGTCGACGACCTGCCCCCTTTCAGCCACCACTCTCTCTGCCCCACCTACGACTTCGCGCTCAACTGCGCTTTCAAACGCGAGTGAGTCCACTCCCTTAGGATCAAGAACGCTCGATTGCAGAATGAGAGAAGCTCGATAACGCGACAACACGTCGGGAAGGCCGCCAATGTGATCGGCATCCGGATGCGTCCCAATCACGAGATCAATGGAGCGATCAAACCAGGGCATCACGCGCGATAACTGACGAATTACCGCCCGATTCTTCCCCCCATCAATGAGCACTTGTATACCTGATGGCGATTGGATAAACACCGCATCCCCTTGGCCGATGTCGAGAAAGGTGACCTTTAATAATCCTGCGTTTGAAATTTGGAACAACGAGAGATAAATAAAGAACGCGAGACTAAAAAGAGAGGCACAGGTAAAACCCAGTATTCGTGCACTTGGTTGCATTAGCCCAGTATAGCGTGCTATTGACTTACCGTTTCGATTTGTGGTACTGTCCAAACTTCGCTCATCGAGCGATACGTACAAAACAGATAAAGAGGTTTTAGATGGCTGTTTTAATCGCAAGCATCGGTACGACCGTTGTACTCGGACTTGCGTATCTACATGGACGCGAGATCCAGGTGTTCGTGGCTCGCTTGCGTCAGCACATCGGCGTGTAACACTCAGTATTTCTTGAGTACACAACAAGGTACCCCGGAGCGCCATTGAGCGCCCCGGGCCTTTTCTTTTTACCTTCATACATCCGCGCTATACTCCAGAAATGAATTACACACCAAAAACATTTAACCTCCCCACGCTTGATGGTATTTCTCAAAAATCAATCGATGAGCATCTTGGACTCTATCAAGGGTATGTGAAAAATTTCAACACACTCGCGAAAAAGCTTGTCGAGTACGCAAAAGATACCGAGGGTAACGCTCACGCGCTTTCCGAACTTATCCGTCGTAAATCGTTTGAATTCGACGGCATGAGATTGCACGAATTGTATTTTGAGCAATTTGAAAATGGAGCCATTGCTCTCACGCCAGTGAGTGAACTCGGAAAAGCTCTGACCATCGAGTACCATGAATACTTCGTCGCCTACTTCAAGGCCATTGCCCTCATGCGCGGCCCAGGCTGGGCAGTACTGTATTACGATCC
>CAYMRY010000078.1:0-3783 GCA_964393065.1 uncultured Candidatus Saccharibacteria bacterium | reverse complement strand
ATCCTCGCGGGTGCCTGGTTACTTTTTTATCTTCGCGATCTTGTGCTCATTGTTCTTACAGCCGTCGTTATTGCATCCGCAATGGAGCCGGCTGTGCAGACTTTTATGCGCTGGAGCGTGCCGCGCATTGCCTCGGTCATTCTCCTCTATGTGATCGTCATCGGCTCTATGATGACGATGTTCTTTCTCTTTGTCCCGACTCTGTTTAATGAGCTCACCTCATTCCTCTCTTCGCTGCCATATTATTTGGATCTTCTTAATCGATTTGGTCAGTATAACGAGTTTGCCGATATCTTCGGTTTGCCTTCCGCGGCAAACCTCTCCGCATCGGAGCTTATCGCGCAGGTAAAAGATAGCTTGCATCTTTCGGGAACTCTCGGAAGTGCATTCGGAGCTGCAGCAACACTCTTTGGCGGAGTATTTTCATTCCTTCTTGTATTCGTGCTCTCGTTTTATTTCACCATGTCGGAAACTGGAATCGATGATTTTCTCGTTGTGATTACGCCCAGAAAATATCGTGCCTACATGCTCGGCCTCTGGGAGCGATCAAAACACAAAATTGGTTTGTGGATGCAGGGGCAACTACTTCTTGCAGTGATCATCGGGGTATTGGTGTATCTCGGACTTTCAATCCTCGGGATTCAACACGCACTTCTCCTTGCTGTTCTTGCCGCGTTTTTCGAGCTTATCCCGGTCTTTGGGCCGACACTTGCCGCTATTCCCGCAGTTCTTATCGCCCTCGCCGATGGCGGCGCGACGACCGGCCTACTCGTCGTGGCTCTTTACACAATTCTCCAGCAATTCGAGAATCATTTGATCTATCCGCTTGTCGTGACCAAGGTTGTCGGGGTACCGCCGCTTTTGGTGATTCTCGCTCTTATTGTGGGTGCCAAATTGGCCGGTTTCTTGGGTGTTCTCCTCTCGGTTCCCGCCGCTGCGACGCTGCAGGAAATGGTACGTGACATGACCACACGCCACACATTTGCGAGTGAGGAGTAAAGGCGCTAGGGTTCACACTATGTCCAAACCGTTCTATATAACGACGACCCTTCCTTACGTAAATGCCGACCCACATATCGGCTTTGCACTTGAAATTGTGCAAGCAGACATTCTCGCGCGCTACCGTGCGCTTCAGGGAGACGACGTTTTCTTCAACACCGGAACCGACGAGCACGGTATCAAGATTTATCGAAAAGCTGCCGAAGAAGGGAAGGACACGCAGGCCTATGTGGACGAATACGCCGCCAAGTTCCGCGACCTCAAAGAAAAATTAAATCTCTACCCTGATCTCCACTTTATCCGCACGACCGACGCACATCACAAAGCGGCGGCGCAAGAATTTTGGAATCGCTGCCTTGCGGCTGGCGATATCTACAAGAAAAACTACGAAGTGAAGTACTGCGTCGGCTGCGAACTTGAGAAGACCGACTCTGAGCTGCAAAACGGCCGCTGCCCCATACACCCGAATCTCGATCTTGAGGTTATTAAAGAAGAAAATTACTTCTTCCGCTTCTCAAACTACCAAAAGCCGCTCCTCGATCTCTACGCACGTCGTCCTGATTTTGTTGTCCCGGACTTCCGCTTTAATGAAATCCGCGCGTTCGTCGCGGCGGGGTTGGAAGACTTCTCCGTCTCGCGTCTCAAGTCAAAAATGCCGTGGGGTGTGCCGGTCCCTGACGATGAGGATCAGGTCATGTATGTCTGGTTTGACGCCCTCATCAACTACATCTCCACGCTCAGCTGGCCCGAAGATACAGCGCAATTCGAAAAATTCTGGGGCATCATCGATTCGCCAAAGGCGCTCCAAGTTGCAGGGAAGGATAATCTGCGCCAGCAGAGCGCAATGTGGCAGGCAATGCTCATCTCCGCAGATCTTCCGACGTCGCGCCAAATTGCGATCCATGGTTTTATCACGTCCGGCGGGCAGAAGATGTCGAAGTCTCTTGGTAATGTCATTAATCCGTACGATATCATCGCCGAATACGGCGCCGATGCACTGCGCTACTACCTCGCGCGACACATTCATGCCTTTGAAGACTCCGACTTCACCATGGAGAAATTTAAAGAAGCGTACAATGCGGATCTCGCGAACGGCCTCGGCAATCTCTCCGCACGTATTCTCACCCTTGCGGAGGCGAATCTTACTCTGGGGAATCAGTATCCCGATTCAACAGATTTCCCTCGTGAATACGCAGATGCTCTCGAAAATTACAACTACAATGCTGCTGTGCACTATGTATGGACTCTCGTTGGTGTTCTCGACAAAGAGCTGACCGATACGAAGCCTTTTGCAGTCGTGAAAACAGATCTAGAAAAGGGAAGAGAAATGATCGCTTCGATGGTGATACGCCTCTACGAAATCGCGCGTCTTCTCCAGCCGATCATGCCTGCAACAAGCGACGCGATTAAGGAAGCCATCCTCGCCAACAAAAAGCCTGCGAATCTGTTCCCGCGTAAAGAATAAATATGGATTCAGTCGCTACTCTTTGGACCTTAGCGGCCATGTTTCTGTCGGGGCTCCAATTATTTTTTCAAAAAGTTGTAGCACAAGAAGGTCGTGGGTCTGCACTTAATGGAGTACTTATGTACGGTATCTCTGGCTTGATGGCTTTTACAGCATCGTTCTTTTTGGGTGTTCCGATAGAATGGCAAGTGGTTGCATTCTTCGCTGTTGGAGCCGGCCTCGTTCATGCCATCGGAAATTTCATACGCATCGAAGGATTAAAGTACATCGACAGTGTCATTTTCTTTCCCCTGAACAAAGTGCTTGGCCCTCTCGTGGTCTTGCTTGGCGGGGTACTCATTTTCGGGGAACAATTATCTCGCTTGCAGCTACTCGGTGTAGTTATAAGTATCTGCGTCCCTCTACTTCTGCTTTCTTCTTCCGAAAAGCACCGTCAAAACAACCTCAAACTCGGCTTGATCTTTTTGGTGGTTTCGACTGTGCTGACTTCGGCCTCCCAATTAATTACCAAGCAAGGACTTTTCTTCGACCCTTCCATTTTTTTCATGTTGGGAGCCTCGCAACTTGCTGGATGTATCATGTCACTCGGCATACATGTCCGCGGGGAAAAGAATCGCCAAGAATTAACATGGCGAATACACACGCGTGATGTTCAGCTGGGGTTCATCGCGGCGTTCCTTGGCTTCGTCTCGTTTTTCTCATTGCTCAAAGCTATGACGCTCGGGCCGTTAAGTATTGTGTATACGATCCATGCGCACTACATCTTGGTTCCCATTGTCCTGTCGATATGGTGGTATGGAGAACATATTGATAGACGTAAAATTGCCGCCGTAGCAATCTCGTTTCTGGCGATTGGTCTCCTTGTATAGAAAGCTTTGGGTGCGTATCACGGCGTGTTTAGTGATAGTATCAATGCATGAAATATTTCGATGCACACACCCATGTAAACTTCGCTGCCTTCAAGGACGATATGGAGGCAGTTATTGTGCGCGCAGGGGAGTCAGGGGTTGCCATGAATACCGTGGGGACGCAGTTTGATACATCAAAGACGGCGGTGGAGACGGCAGAGAAGTACGACAATGTGTACGCGACGATTGGACTCCACCCAATTCATACGGGGAAGTCGTACCATGATGAGAAGGAATTGGGTGAGGGAGGAAAGGCGTTCACCTCGCGCGGCGAAGTCTTCAACTTTTCCGCATACGAGGCACTCGGCCAGTCGAAAAAAGTAATCGCTGTCGGCGAATGTGGCCTCGACTACTACCGCCTCGATGAGGATTCAAAAAAGACGCAGGAGGAAGCGTTTGTGCAGCAAATTC
>CAYMRY010000077.1:2258-4258 GCA_964393065.1 uncultured Candidatus Saccharibacteria bacterium | reverse complement strand
AACAACTCCTTCAAGAACGACTTTCTCCCCGATCCACACATCGAGTGCGGGCTCGCTTTCAAAAAGAGCGACATGCATACGGAGGGCACCAAGTGCAACTACGCCGATACAAAGGGCAGCAAGAACACTATTCGAAAAATGCTTCTTCAATAGTAAGCCGAAGACGAGCAGTACAACGCTGACTAAAAGAAAAAACGCAATCGTCCAAAAACCGAACACCGTGAAAGATCTCATTGCTACGCCGCCTAAAAAGCCTATGACGAGTATCCAAAATACACGCGCCGCCATCTGAGAAGCATAGCAACAAACCCCCGCTCGCGCGGGGGTTTGTAGGTAAAAAGTGTCTATGCCTTCTTCGCGTCCATCTTATCAAGCCCCAAGCCCTTCACTACAAAATACACAACCGCGGCAATGATAAGGAAATCGATACATACCGCTACAAAGTCTCCGAACAAAATTGGCCCCAGATGCATGGCCTTGAGTCCCTCTGTTGAACCAAGCACGTACCCGAGAATCGGATTGATGATATCCGTAACGAGTGCAGTTACGGTCTTTGAAACAGCGCCGCCAAGAATAAAACCCACAGCAAGCCCGACGACACCCTGCTCGCGGATAAACTGCATAAAGCCGACCATGCCTCCAGCCGCCGCACCTACGGGATTAATGTTTGGAATCATAATTCGTCCACTATTGGTTAATGCAGCGAGTATATCACCCTTCGTGCCCTACTTCATCTAAGGCCTCATTTACGAGGCGGTCAGCATCTTTATTTTGCTCGCGAGGCACGTACGTAAATGTAACCGCACCAAAATCGTGCAGGAGTGAGCGCACTTTTGTGGCTTGCTTTTTGAGCCCTTCTTCTTTAATTTTCCAATTCCCCATGAGCTGCTCAACGACCAACTTGCTATCGAGCCGAAATTCCACATCACGCCCGCGCATCATAAGTTCGAGTGCTTTTCCGAGCGCAATAACCACCGCCTCGTATTCGGCCCAATTGTTTGTCTGATGCGCCCCAAGATACTGCTTAATTTCAACACGCTCAGCGCCATCAAGTATCACTACCCCTGCCGCCGCTGGACCGGGATTTCCTCGCGCACCCCCATCGGTATAGATTACAACGGGTGACATTATGAATGCTGCTCCCCCGAAAGCGCTGATGAATGAACGCTCGCCCCTTGCGAAGCGTGCGAAGTATTCTTCTCGAGAGTGCGATACGCGTGGACGAGGGCAAGCATCGAAACGGGGATGGTAATGAGAAGCCCTATTACAAGCGCAAGAAGGCCGAGGATATTGAGACCAGTGAGAGCAAGCACGAGTAGGAAAAGAGTGAGTTTGTGTCCTTTCGTAAGGTGCCAGCTCTCTTTCAGAGCTTCGAGTGGCCCCCGTCCCTTATCAACAATGAGGTACGACGTAAACATAAGACCAAGCGCGGCAATGACGCCAGGAACGATAAGGAGAATGATGCCGATTACAACGATAAACCCTACAACAATCTGTCCCGCAAGGTAGTATACAAATGGTTTTGGATTCCATAAATCCTTCAATTGCACCCGCTCAACCGCATCGTGCGCCCGCAGGGTAAAAGTCACTAGGCCAAGTTCAGTCAAAATTCCAATTGCACCTGATACAAGCCCCGTAACAAGAACGGTAAGGCTGAACGGCGTCCCCTCAGCGGGCGTAAATACCGAGCTAATGATGCCGTTTATGAGCATCGTAAGAACCATCGCCCCAATAACAACGAGTGGTCGCTTCTTTAAAGTCTCCCATCCATACGAAACGCATTCACGTATTGAAATTGCGTGCATACAGCAATCGTACCATGCCTAGTTGCGCACCTCGAGGATGTCCACAATTCGAAGCGCGAGGCGTCCTGGTCCGCGAAAAGAATCGCGTTCGAGGGTCGCGAGGACATCGACCCGTGAACCCACCGACGGTGGATACGTAAAATCCATTGGCGATTTGAAAAACTGGAACGCACGCGCTCGCGCCCCACTTTCTTC
>CAYMRY010000077.1:0-2158 GCA_964393065.1 uncultured Candidatus Saccharibacteria bacterium | reverse complement strand
CGATCACTTTCGGAATACCGAGCATGCATACGAGCTTTTGCCTCCTTAACCATACTCGCAACGACACCGCGACGTTTTCTGTTGAGTGATTCTAATTGCGCAGCGAGTCCTTCTGCTTCTGCAGGATCGCTCGTACTGAGGAGGCGAAACGCGAGCTCTGGCTTATCCATTCTCGAAGCCGCGTTTATGCGTGGTGCAAAGGTAAACCCAATATCGGTTTCGTCGATCTCCACCTGCCGAATACGCGCACTTGCACAGAGCGCTCGAATACCGGGACGCCTCGATTTACGCAGTACCGTCATCCCAAAATGAGCAAGTGCTCTGTTTTCACCCACAAGCGGGACCAAGTCTGCGATGGTCGCGATCGCAACTACGTCGAGTAACCACTTCTCCCATCCCTCAGGAATTGACAGAAATTCTGCCCGAGCCCGATCCTTACCTTCTTTCACGAGAGCTGAAACGAGCTTCCACATCACCGCAGCGCCGCAGAGATTAGGAAACGGATATCCTGAAAGTTTGGGATTCACTAGTGCATAGGGCATCATCCCCTCGCGCACTTCATGATGGTCAGTGACGATGACATCAATCCCACGAAATTGAGCGTGCGCGATGCCCTCAAAAGCGACCGTACCTACATCTATTGTAATAATCAGGGTCACACCCCGTTCTTTCAGTTCATCAATTGCCGAGGTATGGAAGCCATACCCTTCGCGATCACGATGCGGAATGTAATATTCGACATTAGCATAGCCTATTTTTGCGAAGAAATCGTGGGCAACCACAGCTCCTGGTATGCCGTCACAGTCAAAGTCCGAGTAAATAGCAACGCGCTCACCGGCATCCATCGCGTCAAATATACGCGCAGTCGCCTTGCGTATGTCGTTTAGGAGAAACGGATCATGGGTATCCCGCACAAAATCCGGCTTCAGGAAGCGCTCAATCTCCCCCGCCTCCGTGATCCCACGCTTTGTGAGGAGTGTCTGTATCAAATCCGAAGCCATCGGCTGATTGTAGCACTCGACATATTTCAGCGCTCATCGTATGCATTCCGTATGCAAAAATCCCCTAATCCTTAGACAGTTGTCCATGAGATTAGGGGATAAGGTACTAAACAATAATCGGGCACGAAGTTCAAAGTACTACTTGCGGACACCAGCGAAGAACCATCCGTCGCTCCAACTATCGTTATCCCGACCCACTCGCACGCGCCGTACATCACGCGAACGGCGAAAGGCGATATAGCACCAATTGTTGTCTTTGTCCTTCCAATGTGTGCAGTTAGGCTTCAGGTCGGCAAATTCGGGTTCCGCTTGATTCACTGCTGCAAGCGCATACGGACTGGCAGGCCTGAGGTTGCGCTGTGCGTATTCTTTTTCGAGCTCGTCGTCGCTGATGCAGCCACCCATTAAGTCGAGTTTAAAGAAGTAGACGGCCGTAACAGGGTCCTCTTCGCGCAATACTGCAACAACGACACTTTCTGTCATAAAAAGCTTGCGACCAGTCTTCTCGAGTATCGTTCGAAACGTGTCGCCAACCACGTCCTTCACGTGGCGGACAATCATCCCGCCGTCGATGGCTTCTAAGCGCTTGCGAAAACTCGTCAGAAATTCTTCTATGACCTTTTCACCTTCTGATGAAACCACCCGATGTACGGATTCGCTCAAAAAACCAGATCTTCTCAGAGCGGACCCGAGCATACCCTGGATCTGACATATCTGTTCTGCCGTTATCGTATTCACCGATGGGGTCACGAACTTCTTAACCATAACGCCAACTCCGATCTAAACGAGCTTAGCAGGATACAAACCGAAAAAACAATACCATGAGTCTAGCCTCTAGAACAACCGGGCATTCAATTATATACTTCTCACCATGACGGACTGCATCTTCTGCAAAATTGCACGTGCAGAATTACCCGCAATCAAAATCTTCGAGGATGAGGCCACCATCGCTCTCCTAACGATAGAGCCTGTAAATCCTGGCCACACCCTCATCATTCCGAAGACTCATGCTGCCAATGTATTTGAGGCAACACCTGAGCTCTGGGGACACGTACAGGAGACGGTGCGCAAGGTCGCGCACGCTGTAGAGAAAGGGACGAAAGCGGATGGGGTTAACATAAATATGAATAACCGCGAACATGCAGGACAAGTTGTCG
>CAYMRY010000076.1:0-4319 GCA_964393065.1 uncultured Candidatus Saccharibacteria bacterium | reverse complement strand
GGCGGCGGTCGAATGACCGCCGCCTATTTCTATTTCTTTAATATGATAGGCTCACTATAGGTACGCAGTTCTTCGCGTGACCAGAACTCATCTCAGGGAGAAATGCAATGCCAGTTGTCGACTTTGTGCTTGGCATCGTACGTTCAATTTTTCAGGCTGCGTTTGACATCATAGGCCTATTTTGGCGACCAACCGGTGACCAGGTGCGGCGAATGTTTTCACGCGCCGAACAGTTTACCGATCTCAACATCTGGCAACAAGGTCTGATGATAGTTGGTATCCTCATCATCGGATACTTGATCTGGATGGTGGGTATGCGGCTAGTAAACCTCGCACTCACACTGTTCAATGCACTGATGAATTTTCTCTCGGTGACACTAAATGCCATACTCGATTTTCTGCGAAGCTTCGGCAACGAGTTCATCCTCATCGCTGCGCTCTTTGCAGGACTATGGGTAACAAGTTGGGTGTTCAACAACTATCCCAATCCTGGGTTCATCACACCACCACCGACAAAATCGAAAACTAGGTAGATCACAAAAAAACTCGAAAACAGCGGCACCTCCGGTGCCGCTGTCATTTTATTGATGCTTCGCATAGATATCTTTGCGCAATAATCTCTGTTCGATTGCATAAGCAAGAGATTCAATAAGAAAGCGACGACACCTTGGTGCCGCCGCCGTTCGTGACGCGCTTGCGTCACTTTTTTTCCTGATTATAAATGGCTCTCTTAACTTCATACCGCGACACGTTGACGAGCGTACCCTGTTTGCAGGTAGTGAACAGCAAACTGGATTTCTCTCGCGAAACTTTTACGATTACGGGGCTATCACTCTGATCGTCGACCGTGACAACCTCGATTTTGTCACCCGACAACAGACGACATGAGTTGATCTCTCCGGCTGGTTTTACTAACCTCCTACGGTTCTCGTAATAGACGGCTTCGAGAAAATCGCCGCCCACGATAACGACGCCGATGCTTCCGACTTTGATCTGAGTCGCCGCAATGGCAGCTTTCACTTGCTGATGTTCGGCCACTGCCGGATTCTGGGACTGGGCCTGCGCACAGCCGACATAAAGCCCGACGGCGACGATGGCAAAGGCGATTTTATTCATCTTACCCTCGTAGTTTTGTAAGACCATTTTCTATGGCCGCACTTTATATACCATCTTTTGTAGACGCCGTCAATTTTCACAAATCCAACTCTACCGCTCGCTCAACGCAAGTATCGCTTAACCCTGCACTCACACCTTTTCAGTATCCTGCACAGATAGGTCGAGTATTATGAATGACATAAGAGAAATCGTGTCTATGGCGAATAATCAAAACAGCGAACGAGGCTTTGCCGCACTCGATGAGGAAACACGTAAGGAAATAGCTGCAAAGGGCGGTCGCAGCCAAGGAAAAGAAAACAACCCCGGAAATTTCGCAAATAATCCCGCACGCGCAGCAGAAGCAGGGAGAAAAGGGGGAATGGCCCGCAATGACGACTAATTCAGGTGAAGACAAGCTCTCCTTGCAAGGAGAGCTTTCTCTTCATGTGCGCTTCCGCTTTCTTTCGTACACTCGAGTGATATCAATTTGATTGCATTCATCGTATGTGGATTATCGTGCTCATCGGTCTAGTCTTTCCGCGCCTTGCAGCTATCGCACTGTATGTCTTGACGAATTGGTTCGAGGGAATCTTTCAAACATGGTTTATTCCAATCCTCGGACTTATTTTCGCGCCCTACACGCTTTTGTGGTATTCAGTCGTTGTGAATTGGTATGGTGGAGTCTGGGGCACACTGCAAATAATTGTGTTCGTAATTGCAATCCTCGCAGACCTTGGCGTGAGTCAAAAGTGGCTCCGCAGCTAACAACCACAAAATGTGCAGGTGACACCCGGGCATTTCGAGAAGCGTCATGCAATCATTCGTTAAAGAAGCAGCCGGGTGATGTTCCCGGCTGCTGTAAATCCTCCCAAGCGCACGAGACTTAGTTATTTTTTATTCTCATGCATTTTTTTGAGTTCAAACCATGGTACTACCTCCAGTGGGTGCGCCGAGGTGCCCTCGATGTAGTAAGGAGCAAAAGACGAGTGTTCAAGACCATATCCGAATGGGGAAGTAGACACAAATTCAACGGCAACGACAGTCCCTAAGACCGGTGGATATAAATTGATACTACTATTGCGCACCGTTTTTGTACCAAACCAGCACCACTCGGGTGAATTGCGACCCAACGAACGCAGAAGAATTCCTTGCCGAACGGACATAGTATAGAACGCACGTCGGATTCCACGAACACGACCGCCCTTTCGGATCATTTGACCGAGGTACTCAGCTGGTGCAGCGGAATTGCAAAAGATACCAGTTAGCTCACCCTTGGTATCTTTATTCGCACGTACCGTCTCCCGCGTGTCTCCCGAAAGAGAGGAAATTATGCAAAGTGGAAGTCCTATCAGGACCATTGTCCTCATCGCACACATCGTAGTCCTCCTTTGATTCCTGTGGTGAGCGTACCAAGCAGTGGAGATGGGCGCAACGTCGAAAACTTGGCAAAGGTAGAGGGATAGTCTTCTAGACTGTTAAATGCCGCTTACACCTGCACAAATGATGGAAAAATGTCTCAGCCAACAACAAAATAAATATAGCTGCATAGTGACGGCCGTACGTTATGCAGCTATACGTACGGCCGGTTAACTTTCGTCTAGTGCCATTCAATCGATCGAGGCACCTTTCGGGCGCCACTTTTCAATTTCGAACTTGAACTTTTCTTCAATGGCATGCAGTCCTTCATCGGGAACGACGGCAGTTCCCGTAATAAAAAAGAGCGGTCCGTCTTCGAAAAACCAGCGCTGCGAATTGTACCGTTGTACCGCAGGCCTCACTTTGAAAACCGCACCCGCTGCATGCGGAGAGTCGATTTGTCGCGAGCGAAACACAGGTCGGATTTCCCATGAGCACCACGTCGAGTCGAACTCGTAGGGTCTTTTTGCCGAGCTCTGGCGTTCTGCAAATCCCCGATGCAATGCGAGCATTACGTGCAATCTCCTTATGCCGCGCAATCCCGCATCCTTCCTAAGATAGTTCGCGAAGAAGCGCGCCCACACGCGGGATTTACAGAATACGCCAGCGATTTCCTGAACACGATGCGCGTGTGCAGTTTCGGGCGCTTGCTTTTTCGCTTGTGCAGGTATTGACGAAACGCACACGAGCGCACACCACACGGTGATGGTAACGATGATACGCATCTCAAAGACCTCCTGGTTGAATTTCAGTAAACGTCTTTATCTACACTAACAGAAAGTCAAAAAGTCACCAGAGACAACATTTTTTTCCTTGACACAAGAGAAAATAAAACGGTTGACGCGCTATCCACATAGTTCTCCACTGTTTCTGAATGATTTGTTCATGTTGACGTCATGAATACCGTGCGAGTATTATGATAGTGTCTTTGGTCGGGGGTGAGAAAGCGCGGTGCGCTTTCGCAAAGCCGAAGCAGCTTGGCTGCGAGGCGGGGTCGCGGATCTTTTCAAAAGAAAAGAATCCGTGACACAAGGACACACACCCTCACATGGTGAATTACACCGCATCAATTAATATTACGCACGTAAAAGCTTCCACGAGGAGCCGTCTTGCGCGTACGAACCGCCTTAGTGCGATCGTCGTACCGCAAGACGGCTCTTTGTCATGAGCGTCCGCACCCCAGCGGAATTTGTCGGGAGGTCGATCGCGACAAACGAAACAATTACTAATGGAAATTATTTGTTCATAATTACAAAAAACATGTCAACACTACTTAATACCCGAATTCTCGCGTCCCTTGCGATGATCGTATTCGTCGCGGCAGCAGCTGCGGGCGGGACGGGCGCATTCTTCTCGGATACAGAGACCTCAACAGGAAATACGTTTACCGCAGGGGATATCGATCTCAAAATCGATAACACGAGCTATGTGACCAACAATGCAGGCGTACTCGTCGCAAGCCCAAACAACACGTGGGCTATCTCAGACCTCACCAACCAACTTTTCTTTAGCTTTTCTGACGTGAAGCCAGGCGACATCGGTGAAGACACCATTTCGGTCCACGCCGGCTCAAACAACGCATGGGCATGTATGGCAGCTGATATAACCGCCACACCTGAAAACACGCTCGTCGATCCAGAGACGACGGCAGGCGACGTTGGCCCAGCTCTTGGCGACAACGGCGAACTCCAGAACTTCTTGAATTTCACCTTCTGGCATGACGATGGCGACAACGTCTTCGAGACTGGTGAGACAGTCATTACGCAACTTACCGGCCCAGCAGGCACCATTTTCGATGGTGATTGGCT
>CAYMRY010000075.1:0-4387 GCA_964393065.1 uncultured Candidatus Saccharibacteria bacterium | reverse complement strand
CGTTAGCGGCATTTCGCGGCATCCGCACTGCTTGATTCATGTCGTAAAACACGAACCCGCAGAAGATTGCGATCGCAACCCAGTCAGTGACCCCGAACGTCTGCCGCAGTCCCGTGGCCCCGTTCCAGATCATGACGATGCCGGCGAGTTCGACAACGATGAGCGCGAAGAGTGCCGTCATGAGATAGCCCCCCCAATGCTCAACAGATTTGTGCCAGAGCGCTCCAGCAATGCCGAGTGCGACCGTAACGGCGACCGTAATCCAGATCGCTGCAACGACCGATTCAGCCTGATAGAGCTTAACGTATGGACCCAGGATCCAGCCTGTCGGCAGAACAATAAGCGCGTAGCCGATCAGTGCGAGCGGCGTGCTTTGCGACACACCGAGCATGATGCCTACGATGGCACAGCCGAAGTAGGGTAGTAGCCACCAGGCCTCCGGCTTAAGATCGTAAGTCTGAGCCGCAACAAACATAGCTCCGGCTATCCCACCGGCGATGAGAACAGTGAGTAGGATCATGAATCCGCTCGCTGTCATTGCATCTTCGCCGCGATTCTCCTTGTATTCGCGAGCGAGCTTCGTAACTTCGGCGCGAGTTTTCGCCATTTCAAAGACCTCTTTCTGTAAACCGGCACACCCTGTGCCAGCGGAACTGTACCATAATTGAACACGTTTTGTCTATTTAGCAAATACCGGTGTGCCACTAACCTTAAAGTCAGGCTAAGTTGGATTTTTTGTCCATTAGCTTGATCGTTTTCTCGTGAAAATTGAGTGAAATTTGCCACGACTTCATATTTGTATCGTGATCGAAAAATGGCTCTAGTTGTCCACATTTTGGGTAGTCAGGTGCTATGCGGTGGAGTATAGTGTCTTATACTTCACTGTAGTGGAAGATAGTGGTAAATGGTGGGAAATACCAACCCGCTTCCAGAAAGTGTAGAGAATACTATGCTAATCGGCGAATACGAACACACACTCGACGAAAAAAATCGCGTAAGCCTTCCGAGGCAATTCCGAACAGGCCTCGGCAAGCACATCGTAATCACGCGTGGACTCGACAATTGTTTGTTCGTCTATCCGAAGAAGAGTTTTGAGAAGGTTGTGCAAAAACTCGATGACATGTCGTTTGCACAAGCTGACAAACGCGGATTTTCTCGATTCATTCTTTCGGGAGCGTCAGAAATAGAACTAGATTCTGCAGGACGAGTTCTTATCCCGGAGCATCAGCGCGTTTTCGCAAAACTCTCAAAGAATGTGATATTCGCGGGAGTGTCAGATCGAGTCGAAATCTGGGATGCGGAAGCATGGAAGTCATACAAGTCAGCGATTGAATCGAAAGCGGACAGTATGGCGGAAACATTGGGGCACATCGGCGCACTATGAATCAGGTAGCGCATGTATCAGTAGAGAGCGACCTTGGGTAGCTAGGGGATTTCAAATCGTCATGCGCACGCGACGTCAACGATCCTCTAGCGACCCGATGTCACTCATCGGAGGACATCGAACAGTTCTTTTACACGAATCGATTGAACAACTTGCACTCAGGCCGGACGATATCGTGCTTGATGCGACACTTGGCGGTGCTGGTCATGCACGAGAAATCGTACGCGTCTTAGGTACGAAGGGAGCGTTCATCGGGATTGACGAAGATGCGGATGCCATCGAGCGCGCACGAACGGCGCTCAGTGACGCGGTCGCACCCGTCCATCTCATCAGAGGAAATTTTCGCGACGTGGAATCGCATTTAGGGAAGCATGGGATACCACACATCACGAAAGCACTCTTTGATCTTGGGTGGAGCGGATTTCAACTTGCTGCAGGACGCGGGTTTTCGTTCCTGCACGATGAACCACTCTTGATGACGTACACCGATACACCAAGTGATACTCAGCTGACGGCACAAATCATCGTCAATACGTGGGGTGAAGAGTCGCTCGCGGACATCATCTTTGGATGGGGCGAGGAGCGTTACTCGAGGCCTATCGCACGGGGGATCGTGGCGGCGCGCGCGAAGAAGAACATTACCACTTCACTCGAGCTCGCCGAAATAATCCGCGCGAGTGTGCCACCGTTCTATCAACGCGGGAAGATCCATCCGGCGACTCGATCATTCCAGGCACTCCGCATTGCGGTGAATGATGAAATGGGCGCACTCAAGAAAGGACTACAAGGCGCATGGAATGTGTTGGAGAGCAGCGGCCGTATTGCTGTCATAAGCTTTCATTCAGTCGAAGATCGTGAGGTAAAGAAAATAATGCGGGCGTGGAGCGATGCTGGAGAAGGGGATCGAATCACCAAATCGCCCATTGTACCGTCTCGTGAAGAGGTAGTCAGTAATCCCCGTTCGAGGAGCGCAAAACTCCGCGTGATGCGAAAACTTTAGTACCATGAAGATTATGAAGACGAGGTCAGTGGTTGGGAAACCAGTATGTACAAACAAGACAACAATATTTTAATTCGTGTCGAGGCACTCAGCGGCGAGCACCACGTGATGCGCGTCCTTTTTGCACTCCTTTTTGTCTGCCTTGCCGGTTATGTCTACTTCGTGAGTATTTCAATTATGAACGTCATCGCTAATCGCGAAGCCGCGGCTGAATCGGAAAAGCTTCGCTCTATAGTCGGTTCGCTTGAGCGCGAATACTTTATGCTCTCAGACGCAATCAGCCTTGATCATGCAGGTTCACACGGCCTTACCAAAACTGGCGACACTACATTCATACGCCGCAGTGCAAATGTAGCAAGTAATAGCTCCCGCTAAGGCTGAGGAGGGGGTACAATACGGCGCATGCGCGAACGATTTGTCTTTCGAGTTCGCATTCTTTCTGTCGTCGCGATTTGTGCTGCGTTTTTTCTGATTGTGCGCCTGTATTTCATACAGATAGTGCATGGCGACGATTATCGCGCCGATGCTCTTGGGCAATATGTAAAGGATTCGAGCGATATGACCGATCGCGGTGATATCTACTTTTCGCGGCGCGATGGCTCTGAAGTCGCCGCAGCAGTCACCCAGGGCGGTTGGCGGGTCGCAATGAACCCGAAACTGCTCGAAGATCCGGAGCGTGCGTATACAGCGCTCAGCAGTATCGTTCCGCTTGATAAGGACCGATTCGAAACGAGTGCCGCAAAAAAAGATGACCCGTATGAGGAAGTCGCATTTCGACTCGATGACGACCAAGCAGAAGGCGTTCGCAACTTGCAGATACAGGGTCTCACCGTCGTGCGCGATGAATGGCGCTTCTACCCGGGTGGGCCGCTTGCAGCTCACGCACTCGGTTTCGTCGCCTTTAAGGGCGACAAGAAGGCCGGCATGTATGGACTCGAGCGGTATTGGGAGGATACGCTGCGCCACGATAACGGCGGGCTCTACGTGAATCCATTTGCAGAAATATTCTCCAATGTGGGCGCACTTGTGACGAGTGATCCGACTGCGATTGAAGGAAACCTCATCACCACTCTTGAGCCGTCGGTGCAACAACAACTTGAAGACTTGCTGGAGAAAATCACCACCGCCCATAACCCGAAAGCCACGGGCGGCATCGTGATGGACCCTCAGACGGGAGAGATTCTCGCAATAGCACTCCACCCCGACTATGACCCCAATACATACAACACAGTTTCGAATCAAAGCGTATTTCAAAACTCTCTTGTCGAAGGAATTTACGAAATGGGATCGATTATAAAACCGCTGACTATGGCGGCTGCGCTCGATGTCGGTGCGGTATCGCCGCGCACCACTTATAACGACAAAGGCTGCGTCTCGAAAAGCGGAGCGCGCTTCTGTAACTTCGACTTGAAAGGGCGTGGCGTTGTCGATATGCAGGAGGTCCTCTCACAATCCTTAAACACGGGTGTCTCCTTTGCAGTCGACAAGATGGGTAACACCGTATTTGCCGAGTATATTAAAAAATTCGGCCTCGGCGAAGAAACAGGGATCGACCTACCGAATGAAGCAGCAGGGAACATCGACGCTTTATTTGTCGAAGGCGCCGCTGATATCGATTTTGCATCCGCCTCCTTTGGTCAATCGATCGCGCTCTCGCCGATCGCAACCATTCGCGCACTCGCGACCCTTGCCAATAAAGGGAAATTACCCGAGCCGCACCTCGTAAAGGCGATCCGCTACGAGAGCGGCATCACACGCGAAGTCGAGCAAGCTGATCAGGTAGCAGTACTCAAACCAGAGACCGCCGAAGCCGTCTCAAACATGCTCGTTAAGGTATATGACGATGCGCTACTCGAAGGTACCCTTAAGCAAGAACACTATTCTATCGCTGCAAAAACGGGCACAGCGCAAATCGCCATTCCGGGCGGTGGCGGCTATTACACCGATCGTTATTTGCACTCGTTTTTCGGCTACCTACCGGCACACGACCCAAAATTTATCGT
>CAYMRY010000074.1:0-4484 GCA_964393065.1 uncultured Candidatus Saccharibacteria bacterium | reverse complement strand
AAGACATGCGCGCAATTCTTGGCAAAGCGCTTCTTGCGATGAAGGCACGCAAAGCTGCAAAAGCTGCAAAGGATTCGATTTTGCGTAAAGGTGCGCTCGACGGACTCTCACTTCCTGGTAAGCTCGCCGATTGCCAGACCAAAGATGCATCCGAATCAGAACTCTTCGTGGTAGAGGGAGATTCCGCAGGTGGCTCTGGCAAAATGGGGCGCGACCGCCGCACGCAGGCGGTGCTTCCACTGCGCGGTAAAATCCTCAACATCGAACGCGCGCGTATCGATCGCATGCTTGCTTCTGAGCAAATAAAAAATCTTGTTGTTGCGCTCGGTACCGCGATTGGTGATGTATTTGATATTTCAAAGCTCCGTTACCACAAGATTATCATTGCAACCGATGCCGACGTCGATGGTGCACACATCCGCACGCTCCTTCTTACGCTGATGTACCGCCATTTCCGCCCCGTTATCGACGGTGGATTCCTCTACATCGCACAGCCACCACTCTTTAAGATTCGCAAAGGAAAGGAGGTTGCGTACGCTTATAGCGAAGCCGAAAAGATTGCGATCGCCGGTAAAGACACTCCGATCGAATCAGACGAGGATCTTGGCGAAGAAATCGAAGGCGAAGCCGAAGTTGTGGCTACGAAGCGTGCACAGAAAGTGACGGTACAGCGCTACAAGGGTCTTGGAGAGATGAATCCTGAGGAGTTGTGGGAGACGACCATGGATCCGAAGCGCCGTGTCCTCAAACTCGTTACCATCGACGACGCCCAAGAAGCCGACCAAATTTTCGACATGCTCATGGGCACCGATGTCCCGTCACGAAAAACATTCATTCAATCCCACGCAAAAGAGGCAAGACTCGATATTTAGGCGGTATACTTGGGGACATGCGAGAAGGTCCTCGACCTGAGAGAAATCGTGCGTCCAAAAAAACGTCCACAGAGACAGTGGTGGGGGTGACCCCTGAGCAGATCGAGCGAAAACGTAATCCTGCTCTAGCTGCGGCTCTTGTTGCTGCGCTCGCGGGAACACCTCAGGCGCACGCAAGTGATCGTGTCTCGACACTCCCATCGGCCGCGACATATTCGAACGTAGAAGTTTTTTCGATAGACGAGGAGCTCGTGAAGCTCAAACTGGCAGAGCTTAAAATGCGGCTTCGCAAAGGAGGCGATATCGGGCAGAGGCTTGCGGGAAATACGGATCTACGGATCATTGATGTAGCACTCATTATCGATGAAATTTCTGCGGTTACCGCCGATCTTACACGCCTCAGGATGCGTGGACCTCAGGATGAATACCTCAAGAAGCTCCTGAACAATCGCACTCAGTTACAACTCGTGCCGTTGATGTCGTCCGCACCGGGTAACAATGAACCTACACGTATCACATGTAATGGTCAGTATTTTACTGAGAGCGGGTTTACTTTTTTTGGCACGAGTCGGCATTGTCTCACGACGAACGAGGCGCGAACAAATTTTTTTCCACGACAAGGGAAGATTGATTTTGTTGTGCAAGAAGTCGAGCCACCTCCGAGGGTCACGCCGCTTCAGCTACCCTCAGCGTCAGAAGAAATGACGGGAAAAGTCGTATTGCACGATGCGGTGAATCGCTTTCACAAAACGGAGTCGTATGCAACGGTGTTTCTTCCGGTCACACAATCGTTTCTCGATGCATTATGGCGCGCCCGATCAATCACCGACCGACAGCGTAAGGAATTTCTCGGTGATTACTGGTATGTAATGCCACCACATCAAGGGCATTTGTACGATGGTGATATTAAGCAGATGCATGCAAAAGGTCAATCGGGAACGTTTATGGAGACGTCCGATGGGGTAGTGGGGCACCGGTTAGCCGGCGTGTTACATTCCGTCACTCCGCGTAGCGCAGAGTGCCACAATTCAATGCGCGGCTTATGCACTACAATAGGTTTTGCTGTTTCTCCTCAAAAGGTACGTCAGACGGTTAGTCAGTATGTAAGTACTTTACCGCCCCTTGCTCGCGGAATGCGCACTCTTTCCGCGTTGCGTGAAAGAATACACAAGTGAACAATACATCTCCGCGCGGTACCTCACATCACAAACCCCGCATGGCGCGGGGTTTGTGATGCCTTTCCAGACTACGTTACACCTAGTACACGTACGGCTGCTGGTACGGATATCCACTCCACATCTGTGCGTTTGCCCAGAGTGATGCGTTATTGTTGCTTTCGTTTGATTCACCAACCATGTTCTGTGGGTCAACACTAACATGCACGGTGCCGCCTCCCGGATTCATCGGACGGAAGCGAAGAATATTCTCGATGTGTCCATCAGGTGCGAGGGACATCTGTGCGGGTGACTGGTACACGTACGCAGGATTTGTCGGAAGTGTAACGGTGAAGTACCACGTGCCAGTCGCGCGGCCACCCACGTTGCCAATATCGAATTTCACTGCAGCAAGTTCATTGGGATTCGTAGGAGCGCGGTGGACAAATGCGCCCGTCATTGGATCGATAACACCTACCGCGATGATACGAACTGAAAGATCCGCCGGTCCTGTGCGTACAGGGGCGACTGAGCCGCTCGTCCCGGTAGTTCCGTTCGTGTTTCCGCCCGAAGTTCCGTTTGAAGTACCTGTTGGAGGAAGGGTGTTTACGGGAGTTGTTGTCGTACCTGCTGCAATGCGTAGCGTTGCACTTCCTTGAGGTCGCGAGGTGCTCGACGTTGCGCTTGGCATAAAGAGGATCGATACGGGGACATCGACTGCGGTATTTCCAGAGAGAATCGGTGTGAGAACTACCGAGGTAGCGTTGCCAACCGTGTATGCATTACCACAAGGAAGTGCCGAGGTAGCACCAGAGGGGGCTGTTGCTTCAAAGCGAAAACCTGACTTGCACTGATAGAGGAGTGCGTACGAGCCATTCTCTCCGGGGGTGTATTTCCAAGAAAGAGGGAACGATTTGCCGGAAGTGATTGGAGTTGTTGGAACGCTGAGCGTAATGGTGTCATTGCCGCGGAAACGTGCAAAAAGCGATGAAACCCCGGTGCCGGTGAGGCGCAGGAGATGGTACGCTCCCCAGACGATGATGACGATGAGGATGATAAAGCCCGCAACCGCAAGGATGTTTGCAAGGAGTCCCGGACTTTGCTGATTTGATGTATCTGCCATACGAAAATATATCCCCCGACGTAATTTATAAATGCTTGATAGTGCCGACTGTATACCACGGATAGATGGGTTTGACAAGGGGGTCTAAATAGTGTAGAATAGCGCCATGTCAGAAACTCCTCAGAAACCCCCATTTTTCGTCTTTTTGACGACTACGGTCGTTATCTTTGTCCTCACCCTCTCGGCGGCGGATTCTGTTGGATTTGTCCCGTATTACATCGATGGCACCGAGCCTTCGCGCTCGCGCGTCGCGCTCGCCGATTTGCCTGAACTAGGTGAAGAGGTAGCTGCCGTGATTCCTGAAGTGGTCGCCCCGGTTGCACCTCCTGCTGTCATACGCGCGATTGAGCCGGAGCGTATCCGCATCAGTGCAATCGGACTCAATCTCCCGGTCTCGAATCCTGAGACACGCGATATCGCGGAGCTGGATGCAACGCTCAAAAATGGACCTGCGCGCTATGTTGATTCCGCACTTCTCGGAGAAAAAGGAAATGTCCTTATCTTTGGTCACTCGTCGCATCTTCCAGTTGTTCACAACCAAATGTACAAAGCATTTAATCGCATTCCAGAATTGAAAACAGGCGATTCGATTACCGTCGAAGGCGATGGTATGGCGTATGAATACATCGTGCAGGGTGTCGAGAAAGTGGATGCTGAAGAAGGGATTATTGATATCTCAAAAGAAGGGAATCGACTCACCATCGTCACCTGCGACACCCTTACCGGAAAGTCTGCCCGCTACGTTCTTAAAGCAGAGCTTCTTGGTTCGTACGCAATCTAACCAAGATTCATTGACGGCACATTCTCCTGAGCGTACAGTTGCGTTGGCTCATCAAGTTCTTGAGTCGCTCTCAACGAGGAAAGCGCAATGCGATTCATTCCAAAGATCAACTATGTCAGCGCACTTCTGCTGACTGTCGCGATGGGGGTCTTGTTTTGGCTGAGGCCAAATCTGACACCTCATATGCTCGGTGCGGATACGCCTGAGCGTGCCCTCATGCTCGCCGGGGCCATGTTCATCGTGTTTTGGGTGTACCTCCTGGTTCAGGGATACCCCATCTCGCATGGCGACATCGGATCGGCAAGTTCGCACAACCTCGACAACATCGTGTCGGGTTTTCCCGGTATAGCGGCGATCATCGGCGTGTTCATTTCGCTCGTGGGATTCTGGCCGCTCTCGCAGCTGAATCTCATGATCGCGGTTATGGCGCTCGCGGTCGTGTGGTACGATCTGTGGATCAACGGAGGCGCGGCTTCGAAGATCAACCGCCTCACCGATGAGATCAAATCGGAGCGGTAGTCTTCGCGATTATGACTAACAACATTGGAGTGGCG
>CAYMRY010000073.1:0-4497 GCA_964393065.1 uncultured Candidatus Saccharibacteria bacterium | reverse complement strand
GGGGAGAATGGTGCTTAGCACCTCGTAACAACAATCTTTATGGTCTAATGCGAAGCGTACACCATGCCGTAAGATATACCTTTTTCTACGCTACTTCGGACATCCTTTAATACTTCGGCTGGCTCGGGATCATTTATCCAGGCTATGTAGTTTCGGGGAAAATCAACCGGTGCCGGAGCTAGTAACCTCTGATTTTGTGCAGGAGTAATAATTCGCCGATGCGCGCTGCCCCATGGCCACTCTTCGGCGCGAGCACTTAGTTTTGCACGAACCGCATTGCGTTCAACATACTTTAATACGGTGAGAAAATGATGGTCTTCAGCAACAAGAAATGACTTGTAAGTTCCCTGATAGATATGACCCTGGCCAACCGTATTCTTGCGAGCGTGATGTCTGCGTACATGCGAGGTAGTCAACCAATGGAGAGCTTTGCCCAGATCACCGTCTTTTATGGGGGATAGCAATAAATGCCAGTGATTTGGCATTATGCAGTATGCGTATACCCGCATCTCGTACGATTCTCGAATTTCATTTAGGAGATATTCAAAATCTCGATAATCGTCGTCGTTATGAAATATGCGCACCTTACCATTTGCGCGATTAACGACGTGGTAAATATGGTCAGCAAGATCAATGCGAGGCTGACGCGCCATCAACGTACTTTGGCACGTAATCTGCGTCTGCGGGGTGCTTATCCCCTTTTCCCCTAAAAGCTGGCGGCACTCACGTGGAGTGCCGCCTCGCATCAAGTACTCGGCGTCGATAGCGTCGGTACGGTCCGATACTTTTTGATCAAGACCACGAGCAATTCGGCCGTCTGTCTTGAAGCCGCAACAAGTAAGTCTTTAACCTCTTGTTTCTCGCTCGGTCGTTCTGAAAAGAGCAAGTGCGGAAATTGCGGGTCCGCTTTTTCGCAGAGCGCAAACTCCACGCGGTTCACTCCTGCACGCGTATTGCCAAGTCCGTATTCAATAATCGCGATCAGTGCCGACTTCAGATAGTCAGGTGATCGCAGATTAATTTTCGGTGCGAATACGTCACAAATACGATCGCGCACGTCTTGCTGCGCCATGTCCTTGTACTGAGTGAAATCCCCGAGCATATCGGTGATTTCTTTCGAGTCAACAACATCGACGAGCAGCTTTTCCGCGATCTGAAGACACTGCCCCTCCCATTCTGATAGCATGCCGGGGAAACGGCGACCAAGGTACTCGGCCACATGATAGACATCTTCTCCTCGATAGACCGATTGTTGGAGGACGTCGTCCGCCGAAAGCGTGATAAGGAGCACAAGGTTATCCCACGCGCGCTCGATTTGGATAGTCTGCTGAAACATGTACCGATCTCCATTGTGAGCCTGCGCAACACTATAGCGAGATTAGACTGACAGTCAAAAAATCAAACGGCGATCCTTTGGATCGCCGTTCGCTGTTATTCGTTATGATCGATCCGAATTGGATCAGAAGCCGGCAGCTCGCCGAAGCTTCACTTCATTCTGCGGCGTCTTGTCGGTGCCGCCGCTGCCCAGGCCATCGGGCGCACGAACAACGTTCGCGACATCGACCGGATTCGCACCCAGCTCCTTGAGTCTCGCTTCCATCGTGGACATGAGTCTCTCCGTCGGCGTATCACCTTCCGCATCACCTGCCAGGGAAGGTACGTTGCGTTAAAACATCGCAGGCCTTTGCACAGAGTTACAGAAGAGCGCCCTGTCGTCAAGACAGGGCGCCAAAGTCACCAGCCCTCACCAATACTGCACTTCACTCGTGTACGTTTCAAGGTCGAAACGAACCTGATTTGACGCACGCGGAACTTCATCGTTTGCATGCGCCCACCACTCGATGAACTGCCGGACCATGAGAGACCCCGCGATCGTTGCGGTCGGCCCCACCGAAACGGGCGTTGCGCCACAACCCTGAAGTGCAGGCAGTACTTGCGCGTCGGGAAACCAATAGCGCATCCAATTCTCACGATGCGCCTCGACTAAGGGGTCGATCGAATGTGAGAGCGCAAGATGTGCACTCATGCGACCTTCAAAAACGCGGAGCATGAACGACTCGGTGCCATCCGCCGGCACACACTGGTTGAAAAGGATGTCTTTTCTGACCTGCATCGAGTGCACGCAAATAAAGACGACACCTTCGAGGGGTCCGAGCTCTTCGATGCGACAGGCCCGCGCTTTCACCTGAATTCCCGAAAGCTGGTGGACAATGTCAGAACACGCTTCCACTTTCGGATGTCCCACATGTTTCGGGCCGTACAAAGACGGCCCCACATTCTCGATAGTCACCATGTCAGGATCGCAGATAGTAATGTCCTTGATTCCTAACTTCGCGAGATGAAGGCACGCAGCCGAGCCCCCAGCCCCGACGCCGGCAACGCTGACGGGGATATTGAGTTCGTTGAAACGCTGCGGGTTGAAGACGAGTTCGTGACGGATGGTTGTTCGCCTGAGGTCGTGCTCAACAGACATTGAGACTCTCCCTTGTAGACTGGCCACTCCGATGGATCGACATAGTGACTTGATCCTCGTGTATCCTCGAGAAAATTCAACATATACGAAGCGACATGTGCTACCTTGCCGTCGCCAAATAATCCTAGGACATACATACCATTGTCGCCAAAACAGGGCCCCACCTCTGGATGTACATGTGGATGCGGGTACAATCGGCCATTCACTCCAGCAGTTTTCGTCAGATTTTCCACCCGAACTTGATTCTTTAGGCAGTCAATTCGGACGATAACTTCGCCGAGTAGACGACTAATTCCTGTAGACTTCATTATTAGTGGGTGCGTACCAATCAGGAGCATGGACTTTTTGACAGCGACAAACCGTACGCGAGGATCAGCGCAGAGCGCATCAAATTCTTTCAATGCAGCTTCCCTTCGTCCCTTTTTTTGTGCGGCGGGTATTTTTTTGCAGCACAGTTCTGCGAGTGCTGTTCGCGTTACAGCATACAGATCTTCACTCACAAGTACCTCCACTGGTAAGGAGCAATCTAAGTTCGAGATTAGCGCTATTACGGTATAGTGTCAAAAGGCTCTGCTACTTTAATAAATTTCGCGCCAATTAGGTTGAAAGCGACATTCTTCCCATTTCCACCCGCGGCTCGCCGTCGCCGTAATAGTTTTCGATGCGTTCTTCCTCCACAAAACCGAGCGATTCATAAAGATGTAATGCCACTTCATTTTCGGGATGCACAACAAGCCATATGCGCGGGGCGCCTTTCACCTTTTCAAGAACAAATTCCATGGCCTTTCGCGCAATTCCCTTCCCTCGATATTCGGGAAGAACCGCCATGTTGCTGATGTAGGCGCTTTCGTCCTCTTTGATTTGGTAAGAAATGGTACCGATATTTTTGCCCTCCTCATGTACAAAATAGAGCTCGTGATCACGAATTTCTTCAAGTGCATCCTCCATAGTTGTAATCGGGTTGTATATTTTCGGAACAGCTGCCGCAGCATCAAATGCGAGAAATGCCTGTGCGTCGCTTTCTGTCATGCGCTCAAACTGCATAGCTCGAGTATAACAAAGGCGGCCGTCCCGAGGGGCGGCCGCCGAAGATTCAGACAGTAATGGGAAAGAGTGCATCGGGACCTTCTGTCAGAGCATTAAATGCCGCCGGATTTGCCGCAATGTAATTGTAATTGCGGTAATCATATGTTCGCTTGCCGAGATTTGCGACGACACCACCAGCTTCCTCGATGAGGAGAGACCCTGCCGCATAATCGTAGTCACTGCCGTAGGGATCGAAGTTGACTCGCCCCTCGACTTTCCCTTCAGCAACAAGTACGTGCTCGTACCCGGCGCACATAAACTTCGTAAGGTGCGTGGCCTTCCGCAGAGAAAGAAGTCGGCGCTCATCATCCGGCGTCCTTGCACGAGTCTCGTAGCAGAAATACGAAATATTGAACGGGCGCGTACTTACGCGTATCGGCGTCGCATTTGCAAAAGCATTTTTGCCGCGCTCTGCATGATACGCAATATCGTTTACAAAGTCATAGATGACACCGAAATTCACCTGGCCATTTTCGATGAGCGCAAGCATCGTCGTGCAACCCTGAAGGCCTCGGACATACAGCCCTGTTCCATCTATAGGGTCGCAAAGCCATTTTCGATCGACATCTCTGTTGCCTCCGTACTCTTCTCCCACAAAGGCAACTTCGGGGTACAGCTTTTCCAGCTCAGTCTTCAAGAAAGCCTCGACATCACGATCGAGCGCAGTTACCACATCGTGACCGCTCTTAGATTTATATTCTACAGACTCGACAGCGCCGTACTGCGGCATGAGCATGGCGCGCGTTTGACGAATGATCGGGAGAACTGTTCTTTGGTAGTCGGACATAGCGTTCCTCATGTTCTAGTATAGCCCGCCAAACTATATCTTTTTTACCTTAAATAGCCAGAAACTTTTTACAACTGAGTCTAAATCTTTTTAGAATACTCAATAAACCGCCCGGTATATCCCTCGCGTTCATAAAATCTCAAAGAGCGCG
>CAYMRY010000072.1:0-4553 GCA_964393065.1 uncultured Candidatus Saccharibacteria bacterium | reverse complement strand
GTGTCCGCGTAGCGGACAAAAGGAAGCCACCGGCTTTAGCCGGTGGCTTTCACTGAATATTACTTTTTCGGGCTTACCCCTTACTCCTCTTTCCCACCCTCAAGAACAACACAGGCGGCAATCTTATCGCCTCCTCGAAGTGCCATCACACGCACACCTTGTGTCTGTCTGCCGCTTGAGCGAATTTCACTCAAATCAGTGCGAATTACCTGACTCTTTTGTGACATTGCAATGAGTTCCCCTTCGTCTCCCACAATAAGACCTGCGATAACGGGTCCCGTTTTTGCAGTAACGGAGCTTGTTTTGATACCTGACCCACCGCGTCCCTGCACTTTATATTCTTTAATCGGTGTCTTCTTGCCGTACCCGAGTGAGGAAATGACGAGGAGTTCTTGTGATCCACCCTTTGGTGCGACACCAGCGCCCACGATCGCGTCCCCCGAAGAGAGCTTGATACCACGCACGCCGCCCGCTTGCCTCCCCATCTCACGCACCTCTTTTTCATCAAATCGAATCGATTGACCTTTTTGTGTTACGAGAAATACCGTATCGCCCTTGCGCACAAAACTTGCGGAAATAAGCGAGTCTCCCTTGTCGAGGCCGATCGCAATAAGACCAGAACGACGCACCTCCTTAAAGGCCTCAGCGGCCGTCTTTTTAACGGTGCCGTTTTTGGTAGTGAGTACGAGCGAGAGCCCGTCTGCCGCTTTCGTCTCCTTTGGCATTGCAAGGATCGAGGTGATCTGCTCGCCTGCTTCAAGCGAAATAAAGTTCATGATCGACTTCCCTTTAGTTGCGCGCTTACCCTCGGGCAATTCATACATCTTAATTTGATACGCCTTACCACGATCTGAAAAGAAAAGAATGTCGGAGTGTGTACTTGCGGTGAGGAACTGCGTCACAAAATCCTCTTCTTTGGTATCCAAATCGACAACGCCAACACCGCCGCGCTTCTGGCGACGATACTCAGCAGGATTCGTGCGCTTGATGTAGCCACCCTGCGTGAGGACGAGCACCGAATCTTCATCGGCAACCAAATCTTCCGCGGAGAGAATTACCGCACCGCGCTTCACAATCTTTGTGCGACGGTCATCGCCATACTTTTCTGCAAGATCGCGGATCTCCTTCTTGATGAGCTCCATCATCTTTTTGGCATTCTTAAGAAGAGCTTCAAGCTCCGCGATCAACTTCTGAATCGAATCAAGCTCGTCTTCGATCTTTTTGCGCTCAAGGCCGGAGAGGCGCTGGAGACGCATTTCAAGAATCGCATTCGCCTGAATTTCAGAGAATTTAAAGCGCGCAATGAGTTTTGCCCGCGCATCGTCCGTATCTTTCGACTTTTTGATGATCGCGATGATCTCATCAATGTGATCAAGTGCTTTTGAGAGACCAAGGAGAATGTGTTCGCGCGCCTTTGCAACGCCGAGGTCGTACTTCGTCCGGCGGGTTACGACTTCTTTGCGGTGCCCGATAAACGCTTCAATTATCGCCTTCAAAGAGAGGGTTTGCGGAACTCCATCAACGAGCGCAACCACGTTGTAATGGAATGTCTCTTCGAGTTGCGTGTGCTTGTACAAATAATTCAAAACGGTCTGTGGATTCGCGCTTGATTTAAGATCGATTGCGATGCGAATATCTTTGGTGCTCTCGTCACGAATATCGCGGATACCCTCAAGTTTCTTGTCGTGCACCAAATCGGCGATTTTCTGGAGAAGATCCGACTTATTCACGCGAAACGGAATCGACGTGACCACAATCTGATAGTCGCCTTTTTTGTTCTCAGAGATTTCTGCTTCCCCGCGTACAACGACACCTCCGCGCCCCGTCGAATACGCGTGCTGGATGTCTTTCTGATTAAACGCGATACAACCTGTTGGGAAATCGGGCCCTTTTACAAACTGAAGCAAATCATCGGTCGAAGCATCCTCATTTTCAATAAGGTGAATCGTAGCATCGCACACTTCACGAAGGTTATGCGGCGGAATGTTCGTCGCCATACCAACGGCAATACCGAGCGTTCCATTTAAAAGCAAGTTCGGTGCCGCCGCGGGCAGCACCACCGGCTCGGTTTTTGTATTGTCGTAGTTGGGGACGAAATTAACCGTATCTTTATCGATATCCTTCAGCATCTCACCCGCGAGACGCGACATTTTAGCTTCGGTATAACGATACGCAGCAGCACCATCACCATCGATTGAGCCAAAGTTTCCTTGCCCAATAATTAAGGGGTAGCGCATCGTAAAGTCTTGCGCCATTTTTACCATCGCGTCATACACGGACGCATCGCCATGCGGGTGGTATTTACCCAAGACATCTCCCACCACTGTCGCGCTTTTTCGTGTCTTTGCAGATGCCGTGAGGCCTGCATCATGCATGGCGTACAAAATACGTCGATGCACCGGCTTCAGGCCATCACGTACGTCGGGGAGTGCGCGCGAAGTAATAACCGACATCGCGTAATCAAGATACGATTCGCGCATCTCGGTCGTAATAGAGCGCTGTACGATGCGCTGAATCAGTGACTCTTCGACAGGTTCTTCATTTTTTCGCGCCATAGCGAGATAACTGTAGCATATTTGAGAAAGCGGTGCGAGCTAAAATAGGCTCATTTCGAGCCATGGAAAACGCGTGATTCGAGGGCGTATTATTCCGTGCCAAACTGATCCACGGACCCGGACGACGGGACGCTTCCCGTAGTTTCGCCAGTTGTTCGCACCTGACTATCAGCCGCAGAATCTCGTATTTCCTCCAACTGAGTCGAAGAATTTTTATACAAATTTTTAATTTGATTCTGCGTATCTTTGAGAAACGCCGTATCAAACTGATCTTGAGGCACCGCACTAGTCTCAAGAGTGGGGACAGTACCCTTTTGGATTTTACGTAAAAACAGAAAACCCCAACCGACAAGCAAAATGACGACTACACCGATCGCCACGCCACTCGCTACCGCCACTTTTTCATCGTGCGGCTTTCCTTTGAGATCATCGAGTGTTTTTTGAACCACCATGGGGACAGTTTACAGTGAACAGTTTACAGTGAACAGGTTTTTATATCGGATTGTGTGGGAATCTTCTGTTGACTGTTAACTGTAAACTGTCAACTAGGCTCTCAAAACCACTACCTCATTCTCCTTCCCTGCGACATCTTTTTTCTTGAGTGTGAGCTTTTCTTCTCCCTTTACTTCTTCGGCGCCAGCTTCTTTGAGGAATTGCTTCAGCGATTTGTCGTCATACCCGATGGGGATCACTATTTTTGCCTCGAGATTCACCGCAAGTTTCTGAGCTTCCGCGGGCGAGAGCGCTCCATCGCCCCCTACGGGTACAATCAAAATATCTGGTGCATCCATATCTGAGATATCTTTCGGCAATTCAGTAGTTCCAACGGCACCCGCATACAAAACAGAAAGTCCGTCGAATAGTACCGAGTAGATAGTATTGATGCGCTTGGTGCCGCCGTATTCCGACGAGGATTCAAATCCGAACGCCGAAATATCTTTTATTTCGTATTCACCGGGCCCGATGATGGCAAATGGTTGCTTTTCGCCGCGCCCGGCCTCTGCAACACCGTTCATATCAGTATCGTTAAGCGAGACGAATGCGACATCCGCGCCAAAATTAGTCGGTTTGAATTTTTTGGATTGTTTCGACACAGGGCCAAAGACAATAGTGGTGTCGCCAGCGCTCGCGCGCACACAATAACCGTCGTGATAGGTAAGAATCATAGTTTATGGAGTAAACCTCATTCGTATAGCGAGATTATACCAGTCTTCTATCCACACTGCTACGTTGACCAAATCTTCATACTTGGTAGATTACTCGGACGGCAGCGACATACATTGCTGCCGCGCACGCCGGCTTTGCTGCCGGAGATTGGAGAACCAAATGTGGCACGCCAGAGACGGCCCCGCAATGCTGACCAGCTCGACCGATGATACCAGCGCTTGTGCGCTGGCTAGGTCGATCGCCGACATCGCGCACGTCGCGTGCGCCGGGTTCGCTCGCAAGGACCGCTGACGGCATCGCCCGATTTGAGAGGTCTAAGAAAATGAATCCACCGAAGAAGTAGTCGCCATTGATTAGATGGCAGCCCCGGGACCCCGCGCGTAAGCACGGGGTCTCTCACTTTCAGTGCTAATTTGACTTTTTTGTTACTTATTGCATAAAGATTTTAAGAAACTTGACAACACATGAAGAGATGTTATTTTGCTCAAACCTCACGCGCCAAACCAAGCGATGAGGAGTTCAAGGAGAAAACCATGAAGAAGCTGCTCGTTACCACGTACCCGCCCGATTCCGGCCTCAATTCGCACAGCGCCAACACGGCCCGATCGCCCGGCGACCAGCACCTGAACAGCATCGAGTCCATGACCTTCGCCGGCGGCGCCAACGCCACGACCCGAACGCCGGGCGAGATCGCCAGCTTCGACACTTCGGCCTGACCGCGGCCACTGGAGATGTAGTCTCCCACGAAGACAACTGACGGGCACGGCCGTACCGTGACACGGGTAGAACCCACTGGAGCCCACGCTTTGCGCGTGCGGCTCCTTCACTTTT
>CAYMRY010000071.1:0-4599 GCA_964393065.1 uncultured Candidatus Saccharibacteria bacterium | reverse complement strand
ACTTTCTCTATAGAGTATTTTTCTTGGACAGCTTCAATAAAGGCGCGTTGAGCACCATCCTTGAAAACTACCAAAGTATCTTTCAACGACTCTGACACTTCTCCATACTAACAACGAGATAGCGATGCGCTCACTCAGTATCGGGATAACTTACGCATGAGCGAGAGCAAGGAGTGTCACAGGATGACCTTTGAAGGGCTTTGCGGCTTCTGAGAGCGTTGCGCCTGTTGTCGTGACATCGTCAATTAGAAGAAAGTGCGCGTGGGGGAGACTGTCACTACCATTCTGCAGAGCGAAGGCGTCTTTCACGTTGCTGAGCCTTTGATTCTTTGTGAGGCGTGTTTGATGCTCGGTGTCGCGGGTGCGCGTCAGAATGTGTGAATCGATGCGCGCCATGGTGCCGTCTTTGAATTCATTGGGCAAATTTAGCAGTACTTTTTCAATTTGGTTGAATCCGCGCTCGCGCAAGCGCACTGGATGCAAGGGGATGGGTACCACCACGATCTCGCGCGTCGAAAATGTACGCAGATTTTCGACTTCTTCGCGCAAATATTCCGCAAGCGAGAGTGCGAGGAGTTGAGATGCAATGCCCGCGCGGTCGTATTTTAGTGCTTTTACAAGATCGCTCACGGCTTGCGTACGGTAGTCCATAAGAGTCGTAATCTGCACGCCGCGTTTCTCATGCTCCTCTGGTGCAACAGGAATATCTTCAAGTGTGTAACTATCGAGTCGAACGACGCGCTCTTTGCGCGGGAGGACAATGTCGAGCGCTAACTGCAGGTAGCGTGCAACGGTGTAGAACATGGTACGATAATTGTATGGCACTTTTGGATAAAAAATGTATTCCGTGCGAGGGAGGCGTGCTACCGCTTACGATTCAGGAGGCAGAAGGGTATATGCAAGAGTTGCAGGGGTGGGAGCTCGTGGATGGTGCAAAACAAATCGAAAAGTCATTCACGTTTAAAGATTTTAAAGATGCACTTGCGTTTGCCAATCGCGTCGGCGCCATTGCAGAAGCCGAGCAGCATCACCCGGAGATTGAAATAGCCTGGGGAAAGGTAGAGATCGAACTTTCAACGCATGCGATTGGTGGCCTTTCAGAAAACGATTTCATTGTGGCGGCGAAAATCGATGCGCTCGCGTGAGTTTCGAGTATTCAGGCTTGCATTCGGTGGTATAATCCTCCCATGAGTAGGGAAACTCTCGCGGTTTTTTCTGCGTTGCTCGGTGATGTTCACCGGCAAGCGGTTTTTCTTTTTGCATAGTATGTCATTCTCTCTCGGCTCAATTTTTTCTTCGGTAACCGGCGCGCTCGGAAAAAAGGATGGTTCCGTTATTGGAATCGATATCGGCGCATCGTCGGTAAAGGTGGTGCAGCTACGCGGCGCACATGGTGCTGCGGTTCTTGAAACCTACGGTGAAATAGCACTTGGACCCTATGCAAACATGCCAATTGGAAAGGTCGTCAAGCTGACGCCGGAAAAAACCAGCGAAGCGCTTATTGATCTCATGCGCGAGGCAAATGTAACGGCAAAAAATGGCGGTATCTCAATCCCGTTTTCCTCCAGTCTTATTTCGATTCTTGATTTACCGAAATCAGATCCCGAACAGCTGAAGCGCATGATACCCATTGAGGCGCGCAAATACATCCCGATGCAGGTTTCCGAGGTCATGCTCGATTGGTTCATCATTCCGGAGGATGTGAATACCGGCGGGGCTGCATTCGATCGTATCGAAGCAAAAACAGCACTACGCGCGAAAGGGCAGGAGGTGCTCTTGGTTGCGATTCATAACGACACAATTTCGGCCTATCAGACGATAGCTGCAGGCGCGGGACTTGCCGTTAAGTTCTACGAAATAGAAATATTTAGCGCGATTCGGAGCTCTCTTGGGCATGGCGTCGCGCCAATACTCATTATCGATCTTGGCGCTGCGACCACGAAGATGTACGTCGTCGAGCGGGGGATTATTCGCACAACGCACCTCATTACGGTCGGAGGGCAACACATGACTGAGCATCTTGCTCGTTCGATGTCGTGGGAGTTCGAAAAAGCAGAGCGTATAAAACGCGAACGCGGCCTCGTGGATTCAAATGCGTACTCGATGGATGAGAATGATCGCATTAAAAGCGGCATCCTATCCACACTCGATCGTGTTTTTACCGAGGCAGACAGGGTACTATTGAGTTACGGGAAGCGATACAACAAAGATGTATCGCACGTTATCCTCACGGGAGGAGGAGCATCGCTTCCTGGACTGTCAGCGTTTGCAAATACCGCGCTTCATGCGCAAGTTGAAATAGCGAATCCTTTCAGTCGCACCGAATCGCCCGCGTTTCTCGAGGGAGTGCTACGGGATATTGGTCCTGGGTTCGCCGTTGCGACGGGCCTCGCGCTGAGAGAGCTACGTAATCTTTAGGGAACATATGGAAACCGGCATTAAATCATCGTTCATTCCGCAAACGCCGCTCTCAATGGCGACCGGCCCCACCTCGCGAGGCGGTGGTTTTGATTTTTTTGTACTTATTGCACTTGTAATGTTTGTAGCGTCTGGAACCCTCGCGGTTGCCGTTCTATTATATGGACAATACTTAAGTGCGAGCGCGGCGAGTAAGCTCGATCAGCTCGAGAGAGCGAAGCAGGCATTCGATCCTGCGCTTATTGCCGAAATGACACGGCTCGATGATCGTATGCGTGCAGCCGATACAATCCTCTCCGAGCACATTGCACCGACGACTCTTTTTCATCTTCTCGAGCAACTTACGCTCCAGACCGTTTCGTTTTCGGCGCTCGACTTTAATTCGACGAGCGACAAGACGACGATACATATGTTGGGTATGGCTGAAAGTGTGAATTCCATCGCACTTCAGGCAGATCTTTTAAGTAAAAGCGGGCTTCTTTTTAATCCAATCTTCTCAAATATTAATCGCCAATTAGGCGGTGTTCGCTTTGATTTTTCTGCCGATATAGATCTCAGTGCTCTCAAGTATTCGATCGCACAGCAGGCGCTAAACCCACTACCGGAAGAAGTAACGGAACCCGTCTCACCATTTGGAAATCCCCAGGGGCCACAACCTACTATGCAGCCGCAAAATGCACCACCACAGCTATGACCCGTAGTATTATTGCCATCCTATGTCTTGCGGGCTCTGTTGCTCTTTTTTTCCTCTATACGAAGCCTGCCTATGACAGTATGCAACTCCAAAAAGCGCAGATTAAACAGTACGATCTCGCGCTCTCAAAGGCGAATGAGTTGCAACGACTCAAGCAGTCTCTTCTCTCGCGATACAATACCTTTAGTCCTGAAGATCTGGATCGCCTGCATAAGTTACTTCCGGACCACGTCGACAATGTTCGTCTTGTCCTCGATGTGGATACGCTCGCAGCTCGCTACGGTCTTGCTCTCCAAAATGTCGTCATTACCGGGCAAGCCAGCGACCCCAAAGAAGAAGCAGCAATTATCGGTCCGGATCAGAGTGAATTTGATTCGCTCACGCTTCGATTTGCGACCACGGGTTCGTACCAACAGTTTGTCACTTTTTTGAGTGAACTTGAGCATAGTTTGCGCGTTGTAGATGTGGCTCAGCTGAAAATGGATTATGCGCCTGGTGCAACGGCGGGAGGGGAGCCGCTCTATCGCTATGATTTGACTGTTCGGACCTATTGGCTCAAATAACGTCGTATGTCACTAAAAAATATCGCCATACTGCTTGTGCTCGGAACGCTCGTTGCGGGTGTTGTTTGGTATTCGTTTTTGCGTGACAATTCTGCTCCGAAACTCTTGGTTACTGAGGATTTGACCGCATCGTCCGCAATCGACAGCGATGTCGTGGCAATTCTTCTTCAATTGCGTGCGGTATCGCTCGCGGGAACTATTTTCACGGATCCGGTATTTATGTCGCTGCGTGATTATGGTAGTCAAATTATTCCTGAACCTGTTGGTCGTGAAAATCCATTTGCTCCACTTAAAGCAACATCGACAACTTCTTCACTTCCCAGCACCATCAATCGCTAGGTATGCCGGGAGATCAAACGACGAGTACTGTACCGATAACCGATCAATCGGAAGAAACCTCAAGCGCTCCGAAACGCGAACTAGCGGACACGAAAATATCCTACGATGTATTGAAGTTTATTCCACAAGAGAGCGCGGAGCATTATCGTTTTGCGCCGCTGGGGACCGTAGATGGAACGCTTGAAGTTGGGATGGTGGATCCCGATAACCTCGCCGCTGTCGATGCATTGAATTTTATTGCGCGAAAGACCGGAATGCCTTTTAAGATATATCGCATTTCGCCGCAGGACCTCGAAAAGGTCATTAAAATGTATCGCGGGATCGGTGGCGATGTTGATCAGGCACTTACTGATCTAGAATCTGAGAAAAAAACCGATGCAACCAAGGCTTCCGACACTGGAGAGGATATGGAGTACCTTCTCGACTTGGGTACTCTCAATAATCAACAAAATAGCTCCGCGCTACAGGAGGATGCGCCGGCGATTAAATTAGTTTCAACCATACTGCGTTACGCGATCGATGGACGGGCGTCGGATATTCACGTTGAGCCAACACCGGCGGGGGTGCGAGTGCGCTATCGCGTCG
>CAYMRY010000070.1:0-4648 GCA_964393065.1 uncultured Candidatus Saccharibacteria bacterium | reverse complement strand
CGTGCCTAGGACCATTCTTCTCTCCTTGGTTGTCCCGTTGCCACATGCAAGTATTTGATCATGAGTATTTGAGGGTGGGGACGAGGCGGCGTAGTACACTGCCGTCTCGCCTCCGAAGTTTAGGTCATTGGACCGTCGGGAGGCGGCGGAACCCAATCACCGTTCGGTACCCTCTCGGGCGTCGCTGGCTTTTCTGAACCAGCACGCTGGAAACCGGCTTGTCGCTTCCGCGCCATTTCCGGATCGCCAGGCCCAGAGAGCGCTTTTTCGAACCGGACGACAGTAGCGGGATCTGTCGGAGGTCGATCTTTTTTTGGCATTGTTTTTCTCCAGTCGGTGGCAATCTGTAGCCACCCTCAAATACTCATTATTTCAAAGACCTCTGGACTCGTCGTTCGTCATCGCGTTTCTTGATATCTTGACGTTTATCTTGTTTTTTCTTTCCGCGCGCGATTCCAATCGAGAGTTTTAAGTGACGGGCTTTACTATACACTGAAATTGGGACTATTGTCAAGCCTGCCTGGCCTTCTGCCGCGGCGATTTGTGCAATCTGCTTTTTTGAGAGGAGGAGCTTGCGGTTGCGCATGGGGTCATAAGTGGAGGCAGTATTTGCCGCCTGCCACGCGGGGATGGTAGCGCCGACAAGGAATGCTTCACCGCCGCGCGCGAGGATACGCGCGCCTTTAAGAGAGCCATGCCCCGCGCGCAGTGATTTCACCTCGGTGCCGAGCAATTCAAGACCCGCCTCGATTTCCTCGAGAATTGTGTAATCAAAGCCAACTTTATCATTGCGAATCAGTGACATGGAGAAAACTATAGCACTATGAGCCGCATTCATTCATCTTCCGTTCAGGGCCGATATATGTATAATGCGCCAAATGCCTGACTCAGATACAGAGCCAAAGAAACAGCGTAAAAGCGGAGGGCCCCTTACGCCTCTTCCCGAGCGTCCCGGTATCTGGCTCCAGCTTGCGATCGCATTTGCGATTTTCCTCGTCCTCTCCGGCGCATATACAGCGCTGAGGCAATACTGGCTCGACACGACGGAAACCGTTCCACTTTCACAGATTGCTGCAGACGTTGGTGCGGGAAAGGTATCGGAACTCGTGATTGCGGGGGATACGATTGAGGCAACCTATGCTGATCAATCAAAAAAAGAATCACGCAAAGAAACAGAAGCATCATTTACCGAAACACTCGCAAATTACGGCCTTACGCCTGAGCAGTTCGCCGGTGTCAAAGTTACCGTCAAAGATCAGGGTGGTGTGCGTTTTTGGGCGCTCACGCTGGCTCCCTTGTTGATTCCGGTACTTCTTCTTCTCGGTATCATGTGGTACCTCTCGCGCCAAGTGCGTGGTGCCGGTATGCAGGCGTTTACGTTTGGTCGCTCAATGGCGCGTCTCGTTTCTCCTGAAGACGATGTGCAGCGCGTTACCTTCGCCGATGTGGCGGGCGCGCGCGAAGCGAAAGCGGAGCTCACGGAAATCGTCGACTTCTTGAAAAATCCGAAGAAATTTATCCAGATCGGCGCGCGTATCCCTAAGGGCGTCCTTCTCATGGGTGCGCCAGGAACGGGAAAGACTCTCCTTGCACGTGCGGTCGCGGGAGAAGCGGGTGTTCCATTCTTTTCTATCTCGGGTTCAGAGTTCGTTGAGATGTTTGTTGGCGTCGGTGCGTCGCGTGTGCGCGATCTTTTCCAAACGGCAAAGCGGGCCGCCCCAGCGATTGTATTTATGGACGAAATTGATGCGGTAGGACGAATTCGTGGCACAGGGGTTGGCGGCGGTAATGACGAACGCGAACAAACACTCAATCAAATCCTGGTTGAAATGGACGGCTTCGAGCCAAATGAAAAAGTGATTGTGATGGCCGCGTCCAACAGACCAGACGTACTCGATCCCGCACTCCTTCGCCCGGGCCGCTTTGATCGCAGAGTCACGATCGATCTTCCGGATCGCCGCGATCGCGAAGAAATTTTAAAGACGCACGCGCGCACCAAGCCGCTTGGTCCCGATACTAATCTCGGCGTGATCGCAGAACGTACACCGGGCTTCTCAGGTGCTGATCTTGCAAACTTGATGAACGAAGGCGCAATTCTTGCTGCACGCGAAGATCGCACCGAAATTACACAGTACGATCTCATCCGCTCGATTGAAAAGGTAATGCTCGGCCCGGAGAGGCGCTCGCATGTGTTGAATAAAAAGGAAAAAGAAATCACGGCGTATCACGAAGCAGGGCACGCACTCATCGCATCAGTCTTACCGTACGCCGATCCGGTGCACAAAGTTTCGATCATTTCACGTGGCCGCGCAGCAGGGTATACCTTGAAACTTCCACTTGAAGATCGTCGCATGCAATCAAAGAAAGAATTTCTCGATGACATCGCGGTTTCTCTTGGCGGCTATATCGCCGAGAAAATGGTGTACGGTGATATTACGACTGGTGCATCGAATGACTTACAAGTCCTGACGGCGCTCGCACGGGATATGGTGGCTCGGTACGGTATGTCTGAAAAATTCGGCCCAATGGCGCTTGATCCTGCGATGGGTCGCACACTCTTTGGTGCAGGAGTTGAACCAAACCAGCAATCTCAAGAGATTGCCTCTGCAATTGATGCTGAAGTGAAATCAATCATTGATTCAGCGCATGCGCGTGCGCTCGACGTGATGACAACGCATCGCAAGGCGCTCGATGCAATTGCTGCCGCGCTTGTTGAAGTCGAAAATCTCGAGAGAGACGCATTCGAAAAAATCCTCATCGCGCACGGTATCATCCCGAAGAAGAAGGAGGACATCGAACATCAGCCGCTTGTGTAGTTTTGCGTTGCCCGCGTTTGCGTATTAATAATTGACGTAGTATGGTATTTTCGGTTTGGCATGATGCCAGGCTCTTTAAGGATCAGGAGAACATCATGGGACGAATCACCGTAGACCAATCCCATCAGATAATGGCAGTGCTTGCCACGAATACTAACTGGGCATCGATCGACTTCGTGAAGGCGGATTTGCAGAATCGCATTATCCGCAATCCCGTTGAAGCGGGGCGATTGTTCACTCTGTGGCTCACAAATGCTCAGAAACTGGTGGCTGCTTCAATCGACGACCTGCTTGAGGTTGATCATAATCGTTCTCTTGGAGAAATGATCTCGCAAGGTCGGTACCACTGGGTGAACCCGAACATCACTGACGAAAACTTCCCAGCCACAGGGAGTGGTGTCAAGAAATACCGCCACAAACTGTTCCGCTTCGATCGGCGTATGTCTTCTGAAGCGGTCATCGATGCCATGAAAGTCGAGAACTTTGTACCAGCACAGCATGAACATGGTCTCGCTTTCGGCGCGAAGTTCCCTGAGGCGCAGCGAAAGTGTCCGATTGTATGTCTTGGATCATCAGCGCGGGTGGACGGGGGGCGGAGCGTTCTGTGCCTCTACGGCCGTGTTGCGAGGCGTTTCCTCGATCTGAGCTGGTGGGGCAGCGTCTGGGATGACGATTGGTTCTTCCTTGGCGTTCAAGGGGTCTCTGACACTGAGTAACTGAGTACTCGGCACTTAGATCTCAGTCCTTAGTCCCTTTCCCCGCGCGAGTAATCGCACGGGGAATTTTGTATGATAAAGAAGACAAGCGAAAAGCCTGCGGCCACGGCTTCGGGCAGCTTTTCCGCAACCCTTGATAATGTGAATTCGGGTGGCCATGGTTTCCCGAAGCGAGTTGCAAGGTTGTTCTCAAAAAATGAGAGACGTTGGTGCGAAGTGCTCTGCGATACTGTAGATCGCGAATACGATACAGTCCGGAGATATGTGAATCGTTCGATGGATGGTGCCATGGATAGTACTTCGTACAATATTAGCGCAGGTGGACGGGAAGCGGAACGTTCTGTGCCTCTACGGCCGTGATGCGAGGCGTAACCTCAATCTGAACTGGTGGGACAACGACTGGAATGACGATTGGTTCTTCCTTGGCGTTCGCTACGATTCTATTTCCCCGTATTTTCTTTGGAGAGTGCGGGGTTTTTCTGTAGCGTTTGGCGGCGCCACCCGCCGAGCATGCGGCCAATTTCCGAAATTTTCTCCGCAAGTGATATATACTGCCGCTCGTTCAGGGCGCGAATCTCCCACGAAAGTAAGAGCAATAATTGGAGAAGGTCAATGCGCGCAATGCATCGCTCAATGAGCGTAATTTTTTCGACAGAGCGGCTGTAGCTTGCGAGGAGACAAAACTCGATTGCATCGAGTAATACTTTGTCGATTTTAGCGCCGAGTGTGTAGCGATTATCTTTCGGAATATGGGGGACGAGTTTCTACCATGCGCCATATGCATCTTTAAGTGCAAGCACGACCGGTATGAATTTCGGTTGCACAAAGTCTCGGGGGGGGGGGGCAGGATTCGGGGGATGGGAATTCAATTCACGCATACCTACGAGGATATCATTTCCGTCGAAAACCTGCTTGAAGCGTGGAAGGAATTCGTGCGGGGGAAACGGAAGAAAAAGGACGTGCAGGAGTTTCTGTATCATTTGATGGATAACGTGCTTGCGCTGCATCGTGACCTTGCTGCACAAACGTATGTGCACGGAACGTATCAGGCATTTAACATTTCTGATCCGAAGCCGAGGAATATTCACAAGGCAAGCGTGCGCGATCGAATTGTGC
>CAYMRY010000069.1:0-4743 GCA_964393065.1 uncultured Candidatus Saccharibacteria bacterium | reverse complement strand
CCGCGTCATGAACATCCGCCTCTCCGGCCTCAAAGCAGGAGAAAGCCGCCCTATCTTGGGGCAAGAACTCGCGACCTTTATGAAGTCGCTCGGGTTTTAAAGTGCGCTCGCTCCACTTAGCGCGCGGTACGCGTAATCCACGCTATTACATCGGCGAAAATAGAATCGCCCATAAACTGAAGGACAAAGGTGACGACGAGCGCGGTAAGCACTGTAGAGCCGATAATAAATCCAAGTCCATGGATTATGCCGTTGCGAAAAGCGTATCCCATCGACATTTGACGCTCAACATTTGCATTCAATGATCCGAGATGCGCAATAATACTCTCTTGCTGCACGTCAGCCTCTTCGTTCATACAAGTATCCTATCACGCGCGTATGCGCGCTTTTTTAACTTTGGGGATGTAGTTTGCTACAAGCACCAACTTCTCGCTCCGCGTCCAACTCTTAATTTCCACCCATTACTTTAGGCACGCATGCATTAAATGGTCACCTGAGTTTGAGGGATTAACCCATCAAAAAAAAGGATCCCAGTTCACACGGACGCTGGGATCCACATTGAGGACAAAGTTTACGCTGGATATTTTCTTATTATCGCTGGTGCTATTGCGGCGTCAGCCCGACCGTCCCAAAAATTGAATCTAAGCCCATCTTCGTAGAAACTTCCAAGTGTAACGATTATACAAGAATCAGTTCTGCTCGATGTACTCATGTAACTCTTCTCAAAGAGACGAATCTTGTGTTTTTGATATATGGCACGTATGCACCAATACAGATCCGCTGCATTTGGAATTTCCACTATTTCAGGAATTTGAACCCGCGCAGATTCCGCATCACATTTGGATGTACCAGGCAGAGCTGATGTACGCAACAATAACCAACACATTGCAGATGTTTTCTCATTCGCAAAGGCATGCTGATTGCAGAGTCCCTCGCTTATCGTAAGTCTTTTTCTTGAATCTAAGCGCAATAAGTCGCGCAATGTGATCTCTTTTGGCGGTGCCGCAACGATCACACAGTCATTTACCCGGCACCACTCAAGAATGGCTCGGGTAGGCTGATTCACGGAATACCACGCAAGTTCCTCTTCAGAATAATGGGTATCCAGTCTCTTGTTGATATACCCAGGGAGAACTACAAGTCGACCTGCCATTATTGAATACATACCCGCATAGGTAGGGGCATCCGACAATAACCTAAGTGTACTTCGAAACCTTTTCCGCAAGACGGGTTCTTGTCGCAGAATCCATGTGAGTTGCTCCACAGTGAAATCTTCCTCTAGGGCCGCCTCCTTGCAGACTTCCTCAAACACCTGCATTAACCGCTCGATCAGCGCCTCGGCATTCTTTTCCATCTTATCCTCCTAAAGATCACCGATGTTCGGTGTATTCACTATGCAACATTCTGACAAAATACACAACTATTTTCACTTTTCGGACTTGTTAATGCGTAATATATCACCTACTAATATAGAGGCGGTCGCCTGTTTATAAAAAACCTCGTAGCGACTATACTCTAGCTCAAAGGGGATTCCGCATTTGTGTTTAATAAATCCCTATACCCTCTCGGCGACTCGCTGTGAAATAAAAGCAATCTTTTGCGCACGGGTCCACGATTTTATCTCCGCCTCGCGCTTCGAGGCACTCGAGCGATTACGCTTACGTTCTGAATACACGATCACGGCGGCTTTCTTCCCGCGCGTATACTTTGCTCCTCTCCCCGCTATATGTTCTTCGAGCCGCCGTGCAAGGTCGGTAGTGATGCCCGTATAGAGCGAGTCATCTTTGCACTTTAGTATGTATACAAAATACATAGCGCATATTGCCTACCGACGCGGTGGAAGCGGAAAAAATTCCGACGTTCTCGCTTTGTATTCCTCCCACACAGGGTTTCCCTCCCATTTTTTTTCCAGCATGGGGACACCGGATACCTTGAGAAGCAGAAATGTAATCAGGAGTGGGCTTACAAAACCAATAATCGGATATGTTGAGAGGCCTGTCGCCGCAATTGCGATCCCCCACCACATCATACTCTCGCCAAAGTAATTGGGATGCCGGGAGTACTTCCACAGACCCTGCATCATGATTTTGCCATTGTTTTCAGGATTTTGTATGAATTGATCGAGCTGCCAGTCGGCGATCGCTTCAAAAAGAAAGCCGATACTCCAGAGCGCGATACCGAAAATCACGATACCTCCCGAATAGCGTGCCGCGGGATTTAGAAGTGCGAGCATAAGAGGAAGCGCTATTACAAACGCGACGAGCCCCTGCAGCATGTAGATCTGCAAAAAACTGCGCACCACAAAAAAACGACCCCAACTCTCGCGCCACGCCTTGTAACGGAAGTCTTCGGGTTTACCGCGATTTTTAAGAAAGATGCGCAGTGCGAGTCGCGACCCCCAGATAAATGGCAGAACCGTGAGAGCGGCTGCAAACAAATTGCGTGGCGGAAGCTGCAGTGCGGCAACCGCAACAATAAGCATGACTGCCCCGCCGTAACCAATATCTGCAACGCCGTTATTTTTCGTATACAAACCTACGAAGAACAGCGCCGTCATATAGACAGCGAGTACGCACACAATAACGACAAGCGGCATCATGCTTATTTGAGTACAAACGTCATAGCGAGCCAGTAGGTTACACCCGCGACGGAGGCGCTCAAAAAGGTACCCCACGCAATATCAATGATAGACACTAGCAACGGCCAATCGCGAAGCGTCGACCAATTTGTAAGATCGTAGGTCATGTAGGTAAAGAATCCAAAGAGCGCTCCTAAAAGAAGCGCCTTCATCAAACTCTCTGCTTCTATCGCGGGAAGTATCGCAAAGATGAGGAGGCCCACGAGAAAGAGAAAATAAAACGCAAAAGCAACCGGCCAATTGACCGTATCGCCCATGAGGTGCCCTATCTGCGAGCGGTAAAATGTAGTAGCGACTAATCCGAGCCACACCATGTCTATCGCAAAAAAGACGGGCACTGAGATAGCGTATATCGTCAGGTACTGCATGAGCGGCATCATAGGAAATCAATTACTGTGAGTTTAGGTACGTAATGGTAAGCTGGAGCGTCGTTGCGATACAAACCCACACGACATACGGGATATTTACGATTGCTACCCATTTCATATACGGATAAATCGCATACAGTGCCCACAGAAGCGTAGCGAGCACAAGAAGGATGTCGAACGATGCGAGCAAGTTATTTTTGAGCCCGAACTGGATGGGCGTAAATGCGAGATTAAAGAGTATATTGAGCACAAACGGAAGCGCCACTATAAGGGGTACCGTGCCGCTGTACGCGCGATACAACACTGCGCCAAAAGAAATAGCAATGATCGTGTAGAGAAACGTCCAAATCGGTCCAAAGACCCACGTCGGCGGCGCCCAAGATGGTTTGATAAGTGTCGCGTAGTAGCTGGGTGTATCCATGCCATCTATTGTATCAAAGAGGCGGGCGGGATTTAGTCCCGCCCGCCCGAATCCTCACTACCCTCGATACTGCGCTATCACCGGATAGAGTATGAGGTAGAACAAAAGCGACAAAAATATAATCGTCGCGAGCATCGTCACGGTCTTCATGAGCTTAAAGAGACTCGTTGAGCGCACGCTCGCAAAGCAGAGCAGTGCAAGACAGAGCAAGACGAGCGCAACGGCGAGGTTCACATACGTAAGGGAGCTCGGCTGGGTTAGCGCAGCGCCCTGCGTTATGAAAAGCGTAGCAGCACACCCAATCAGCATCAGTGTACCGACGAAATCCTTCGTTCGCATCAATCCCTCCTATGTTGAATCCTGCGCTACTCTAGCGTGTTATTTGCCTAAATCAACCATGTCGTAGATTTTGTAGAAGAATGGTATGGTGCAGGCAGAAGTGACAGTTCAAGCAATACGGAGAGATACCATGGCACGAAGGCCGGTGAAGACTTCAACACAGGAACAAGGTGACAAAACACTGTTTCCTATCTGGAAGTCATTTCAGATGCCTGAAGCTTCTGGGAATAAATTAGTTAGCTTACTGAGAAATCGAAAATTCGTAGTTTCTCACTACGCGTGGGAGATAACGGATTTATACCCGGAATTCAGCAAATATCCTGACTCAAAGTCAGTGTATCTTGCCCGGGCGACGGTTGCCGAGCTCGGATTTAGCTCAATGCCGACAAGGATCGAATTATGGAATCGCATCAAGCAAGTCGGCGAGCTCTGTAAGGGTGATATCGGCCTGGCTCTGCGTTTACTATATGCCGAACAGCCACTTAATGATTTTTTGATAGTCACGATGGAGCCTGTACCAGATTACAATGGCATGCCGCGCTTGCTTCGGCTTTTGCACGATGAAAGAGGTCTCGTGGTTGATACGATCGCTGGATACAAAAGTGTTCGTTTTGACCTCAATGCATCGCTGATCTTTTTGCACCGCGCATGAAGTAGAAATCAGGAATTATATCCCAACCATCTTGAGCCTCACATCTAGCATGTGGGGCTTTTTTTGATTTTGTCTCAATAAGTCTGTTCACTCTACTTCCCCAAATCAAGCGTCTCGTCTATGCGGATTTGCTCGACAAATTCCGACACGTGCGAGACGAGGATCATGGCGCCTTGGTAATCGTGGAGCGCTTTTGCGATGATCGGAATGTGACGGAAATTGATGTGGTTGGTGGGCTCATCGAGTATGAGGAGTCCCGGTCGCTCAATGACGAGACGCGCAAATGCGAGGAGTCCCTTCTGCCCTTCCGAGAGGTCTCCCACTT
>CAYMRY010000068.1:0-4960 GCA_964393065.1 uncultured Candidatus Saccharibacteria bacterium | reverse complement strand
TGGATGGTCGCGGCACTCAAGAATAAGGATAACAAAAAAGAGTTGGCGAAAATAAGGAAGGAAGTGATGGCATTGTGTAAGAAATTTCCGATTCCAAAGGTGTTTAAATAACAAGAGCCGACCTTTCGATCAGCTCCTGATAGTTTCTCCGCACGCTTGATGCGCTAACTCATTTCTTTGGCCATGCCCAGATTACATAGATCTGGAAGACCATACCAACTAGAACACACGCCACAAACAATCCAACGACCGCTTTCCAGCCGATCGACACGATCAACTGTGCATACGGTACCGCGGGATTTTTTGAAGCGGCACGAGACCACTCACCAAGCGCAAAGGCACCGTCTGCGATGATGCCCAGACTTGCAGGCACAATCGCAAACATCATTATTATGACGATTACCGCACATGGAATAGCAAATGTTCTGATGATCTTTCCGTTAAGATCATTCATTTTGTCGTGATGAGTGGCGCTATCTTCGAATCTCATTCCACATCTCCATAGTTAGAAGGCAGTCTAAAGCCTCTAATACCATAGTACATATTCTATACATCGTCAATGGCCATTTTGGCTTCATATTAAGCCAAAATGACGCATACTAAGAGGAATGTTTTTCGGCATCGACATCGCTCAAGTAATTGAAATCGTCGGATACCCCGGAATCTTCGCAATCGTCCTCGCCGAAAGCGGGCTCTTTTTTGGCGTATCGCTTCCGGGAGGTTCGATGCTCTTTACCGCGGGCTTTCTGGCATCGCAGGGTTACTTACATATCCTCATACTGCTGGTGGTCGTCATTGTCGCCGCAATTCTCGGCGATACGATCGGTTATTGGTTTGGTTCATGGGTCGGACCAGCTCTTTGGCGCCGCCCTGATAGTCGTTTCTTTAAGAAGGCGTATCTTGAGCAAACACGAGATTTCTTCGATAAACACGGGTCGCGCACCATCCTTCTTGCTCGTTTTATCCCTGTCGTGCGTACCTTTGCGCCCATCCTCGCGGGTGTCGCACAGATGAACTACCGCACCTTTTTCTTCTACAACAGTCTCGGCGCAGTTATTTGGGGCGGTGGATTTGTGATTGCAGGATACACTCTCGGCCAGACAGTCCCAGGCATCGAGAAGTACATGGAAATCATTATCCTTGGGATAGTGTTTGTTACGATGATTCCCCTATTCGTGCACATGTGGCAAGCGCGTCGCGCCAAGAAACCGGCCCGAACAACGGAGGCGCGCGCGATTATTTTCGACCTTGATGACACGCTTGCGGATAGCTTTACACCACCCACAGAAGAGATCCTCGCGGCAGTTCTTGCGCTCACAAAAAACTACACTGTGGCCATTATGTCCGGGGCACACATGGACCGCGTCGAGCGCGACGTTACTGCGCGTATACATCCTCAAGACTCAGCACGCGTATATATATTTTCAGATAGCGCTGCGCGCTGCACGAAGTGGAACAATGGATCGTGGCAAGAAGCGTACTCCTACCCTATCGCACCGGAAGATCGCGTACGCATTACGAATGTCCTCAAAACTACCATTGAAAAAAGTGGAATCTATAAAGGAGAGCGCAACACTTCGAGAATACTAGAGCGCGAAACATCGATAGCGTTTACCGGACTTCCCGAGGGTGCGACACAACTTGAAAAGCGCGAATGGGACACGGATGGTGCCAAGAAACAGAAACTAATGCAGCTCATACGGAGTGAATTACCGGATTTCGAAGTCTTCATCGCAGGAAAGACGACCATCGATGTCACCCGCGAAGGTGTGAATAAAGCTCACGGCGTCACGTGGCTCGCGAAGGAACTCTCACTCAAAACCGAAGACATGCTCTTTATTGGAGATGCGTTTTATACAGGAGGAAATGACGCAATCGTCATTCCGACAGGCATACAGACGATCGAGACAAGTGGCCCAACCGAAACATTGAGAATTATTCACGATATTCTGCAGAAAAATGCTACTCACAACTGAGGCGAGAGATGATACTGCGCCCGTCTACTTTCTGCGTAGGTCAGACATCCACGGAAACTAGAATTTTCACCGCGGCGCTATTGTGTATTAAGACCTTCAAGCGGATCTCTACCCGCGCGAACGTTTGCCGCAAGTTGTGGAACCCACGCAACTGTCGGATTAAGTTCTGCCACTCGATCAAATATGCGTGCTGCATCCTCGAGTTGATTAAGGTTATAGGCACTGAGACCCAGGTAAAACATGGCGTTTGCATAGTCAGGAGCCCTTTGGAGCGCCTGTTGGAACGCGACGGCAGCGTCGTTATACAGCGCTCCCGCATATAATATGTACCCGAGGTTAAACCAACCCGTCGGATCTTCGGGTGCGAGTTGAACCGCGTTTGAAGCAGCTGTTACTGCAGCGTCACCTTTATTATCCGCAGCCTCGATTTGCGAGAGCAAGAAATAGGCCGAAGCGAGATCCGGTTTAAGAGCAATCGCCTCCTGTAGATTAGTGCGTGCTTGTGCGAGATCGTTCTTAGCGGCTGCGAGCTGCGCGAGACGCAACTTTGGAATCGGGTTCGTCGGATGGGCTTCCGATGCGCGCTGATACGCCTTGCGTGCTTCATCATAGGCACCCTCCACATTGACCCCTGCAAGGGAGCCGTAAATTTGAGCAAGGAGCAACCAATTCTGATAATTCGATCCATCAATCGTAACCGCTGTTAAGCCGTGCTGTATCGTTGTTTGAAGCGTGTTTTGAAGCTTCTGCGCAGCCTCTTTGTTCTGAGGATCTGTCTCAGCCATCAGTTTTGAAAGCTCAATAACGCCAAGCTCAGCCGCAGCGCGATGTGCGCGATCGTTTTTTGGTGATAAGAGAAGCGCGCGAGCGAGATGAATACCGGGTACCTGCGTATTCCCCGTTTTTTGGTACGTGTACGCAGCAGAATTAACGAGAATATTTGATGCTACCTCTTTACCGGCAATACCCGCTGCAGTGATTGTCGCGAGCACAACAATAACAAAACCAAAAAGACGTGTGGCATCGGGAATTGAAGCGGTACTCAGACGTAAAATCCACGGATGCACTTCACCCGATGCCGCAATCAGAAGAAGTCCGAGTGCAAGAAACGTGGCGCCCGTAAGTGCGCTACCCGGTGTGTAGATCATATGATACACAACGAGATACGAAACACTGAGGAGTGCGATACCGAGGAATGCGTTATGTGGCGAAAGCGGACGTTTCTGAAGAAGAAAACGCACAATGAGTACACAGAGAAGGAGAATCAGTGCCGACCAGGCGAGCAATCCCACAATACCCGAAGTGAATATTGATGTCGGAATAATACCGACTCCAGTACTAAAATCTGAATCCCAAAACGGTGTCGCGTTTACTCCAACGGGCTTGTAGAGTCCCCATTCGCGCACGAACGAATTAGGTCCGGCTCCAAAAATGAAATCAGATGGCGCCTGGAGAGATTGCCGTGCAACATCGAACGTTCCCTGCCACGAGGGGCGAACCTCCGTCTGCGTAATTTGAATCGGTGCCGGCAGCTTGTCCCACACCTTGGTTCCGAATGCACCCGCAAGTGCAAAAACGACTGCAAGTACAATCCATAGAAGTGCATGCTGAAGTGCGTGCGTGAGCGTGTGCCCTTCCGTTGCCAGCGATGTGCGTATTATGGCTATAGCGGCAACAATAAAGAGCGCCGAAACTCCCCAGAAGATATCCGAAAAATGGACGATGAGTAACGCAGCTGTAGAGAGCACCCCTAGTACCACAAGCAGAGCTTTACTGCCTCGTTTGAAGTAGTCCGTGTACCACAAAGACATCGCAAGGAATAGTCCTAGCCCGGCCATGATCCCGAGATCGTGCCATGAACCAAAAAAATTGGCCGTCTGACCGGAAAGCACCCCGAAAGAGAACCATGAGGGAAGGAAAATATATGCAATCTGGAGGGCATAGAGCAATGAGAGGCCCGCAACAAAACCCTGAACTAAAAGCTTGGTGCCTGCGTGATTTCCGTAGAAAACGAGGGCGGTAAGAAGAAATAGTCCACACATCAGTGTAACTGCAACCAAGGTATCCTGTTCGACACCTGTACCCACAATCGAAATACTGTTCCAGCCAGTAAAGAGCGTGGAAATGAAATACGCTACCGGTAGGAGTAGTCCAATATACACGAGCGCACTGCGCGGGACATGCACAATGCCTTCAGTAAGGCGTGCGAAGCTCCATACGACAGCTGCGATAACAAAAAGAATTACGATGAGTAGAGTTTTCCCTTGCGGAATACTGATATAGGGAAGAGGAACGATAAAAAAAGGAAATACTGCGGCGAGGATCACGAGTAAAATCCGCGATATACCATCGAGGATGTGAAAACTGCCACCATGTGACGTTGATTCAGAGTGCATGGGTACCATACTATCACGCTTGAAAAGGCAATCCCCACCTTGCGGTGGGGATTTTGCCATGCTCTGCACGGTAAGCCGGATTCTGTCGAAGAGCAGTCATTTATCTGGGATGAATGTTGCCATTCACCTCGAGCGGTACCTCTTTGCGCGAAGCGCAAGAAATTCGAAATACGAATATCGAAACTCGAAACAAATACCAAGCCCCAATCTTCAAATCGGAAACAATGCGTTTCCAGTTTAGATTTTCGCGCTTTACATTTGTTTAGTATTTCGCGCTTATTGCTTCGAATTTCCCTGTGCTTCGCACAAAGATACGACCTTGCACGCAGGTAGGAATTTTGCCGTTGCACCCGCTATGTTTCCATAGCGACTAATCCTTGCGGATCTCCTCGCCTCTCGGCTCGGACGTCTCTGTTCGCATCCCTTGGATTACCCAGGCGGGCGTTACCTCCGAAATCCCATGAGACGAAGTCTCGTGTGGGATCGGACCCGGCCGTCATAGACGGCTTAGGGCGCTACCCTTTGAACTAAATCACGCGAGTCCGGACTTTCCTCCCCTTCTTACGAAGGAGCGACTGCTTGGTGCAG
>CAYMRY010000067.1:0-5134 GCA_964393065.1 uncultured Candidatus Saccharibacteria bacterium | reverse complement strand
CCACAGTATGCGCGATTGGTAAATAGTTGCAACTGTCTGGACAAAGCCCATAGTTAGGAAGAGCACATCAAACGAGTAATGAGTCACAATGTATCCGCCGATGAAAATAGCACAGGCATCCACCATTTTTTGAAGGCCACTCTCGAGGCTCCACGCGGATGAGCTCTGTTCGTGGAGTGTGCTGTGAGAAAAGAGCGAAAGCCAGGTGGAGGCGGAGAGCGCAACAGCGACACCGAGTCCCGCTTGTATCCAAAACAGTTCTGCCGGTGTGTCGACGAGTAGGTATGCAAAGGTTAAGATCGCGTTCAGAGCATACCCCAAGATCATGATGATCTCGCGACCGTTTTGTTTCGCGAATCGATCTGCGATTCTACCGACTATGATCGTACACACACCGGTCACAATCAAAAATGCTGCCCATGCGTTGGTAACATCCAATATGTTCCCTCCCACTTTTTGACTAAAAACCGCGAACAGGGGGCCGAGCATTCCCTCGCCGAAATACCACAGGGCGCTTGAGACGAGCAGGATTCTGCCGCGTTTCCCTAGCATGGCGTTATTCTTGTAGAAGAAAACCCCACATGAAATAGAAGACTTCGACAGTGAGAAGCGTGACTGGAATCATTACTCCAGCAAAAAATGATACACGTTCACTGTTCCCTACCAGTTTAGCGCGATACAGCCGCATGCCAAATATATATAGCGCGACCGGCATGAAGACGAGAAGCGGAAGCATTAGAATTCCGAAACTGATCATTCCGAGAACGAGAAGACCGAGACATACAAGCCCTGAAGTCAGCAGCCCCGAACCAAACTTCCTCCATGAAAACATGAAAGTATTGTACACCACTTGTGGTCAGGAATCGTCCGCCCCGCACCGTCTCGGTGGCCATAGATATTTTCTTCGCCGTCGCTCAGAAAATTCTACGGCCCTGACTCGCACCCGCATCTACTGATGCGGGTCCCGCTCCGTCTCGCACGAGTGGTCAGGCGTTCATTTTGCGCCGTCGCGCAAAATGCCGCACGACCCTGCCTCGCAGTCGCGCAAGCTTGCGCGACATCGCTCCGGCTCGCACTGCGCGAAAAAGGCTGGCGCAGGCCAGTCTTTTTCGTCTCAGTGCGCGCTGAAGGGATTGAACCTTCGGCCTTCCCCTTATCAGAGGGATGCTCTACCACTGAGCTAAGCGCGCGTGTGAAAAATATAGCAAAACAAAGCCAAATATGCTACCTTCTCGAGTGGGCAGCAAGGAGTTGCTCAACTAGGGAGTGCAAGATGCACCGAACGGTTCCGTCAAAAAAGAGCAATGGTGGTTCAACATCTTCAGCACCAAAGAGCGGCAAGCGCCGTGAAAAATCGAAAGCACTTCGCGCTCAGGACGCTGCAGCCCTCGATCGATTGATCAAACAGCGCAACGAGCGCAAACTTTTCCGTACGACGAAGTGAATTTGGGACGGTCCGATCCGGGCCGCCCTTGATCTATATATCTATGGCGACACGTCGTAACACCGCTCTGCTCCCCCTGGCGCGGCCGTATCAGCCGTCGCATCACATGTAAGAGGCGCTCCGCTTCCTGCCGAGAGACCACTGAAATCCGCTTGAGACCCCGTACAAACACCAGCGGGCGCGCGATCCGTGTCACTCCCAAGAACAGGAGTATCTGATCGCTCCATCAGAGCTCCCACGTGATAGCTGTTGCAGTTGGCACCAGAACCAAGTGCCGCGTATGCATACGCTCTATTGGTACTTGGATCCACTGGAATGACCGAAAGAAAAGTTCCGAGTGAAATCCCTGCGCCACATCCATTGTTTGCGGTTACGGTAAGCGTCGCAGGAAAACGATGACAATCCACGTAGTACAGAGCGAGCGCTGTTTGAATTTCGTGGATATCGGCCGCGCGACGCGCATCACGTGCCTTTTGGCGCGAAATAATGAACGAAACACTGGTCGCGGCAACCAAAACACCAATAATAGTGATGACCACCAAAAGCTCAATAATCGTAAACGCGCGCGATCTTGCGGTGTACATAGTGGAAGTATAACGGCACAACCGACGAGACTTAACCCCGGAACGAGGACAACTGTGAAAACTGAGTCCTCATTGACAGTGCGACTTGATTAGTATGAAATGCGTATGGACACGTTTGGTGTTCGCAAAGGAGACTGTAGATGGAAAAGTTGCTCGCACTCGTTTCGTGCTTTGCACTGTGCACTTCCCTCGCCCACGCGGCCGAGGAGCCATGGAAGCCGATCGCCACGATCAATGGGATCGCAAATGCCTATCAAGACGTAATCATCGAAGGAGTCCCCGCAAAGGATGGCAAACCTGCCGTTGCAGAAGTCTTAGGCCCGATCGTGGCCATCGACCCCGTCGCCCAATTCGAAAAGGGCGACAACGCAGTTGGCAATTGCACACTGCATGTAATCACTCACAAGGGCGTGAAGTTCTGCTTCTCGAGCGCTGAAAACGTCGACGCGTTCAAGAAGTCGGTTAACAAAGGCGGGCACAGCAAGTACGAGCCGTTTGGCGGTGGATACTGCACGCAGGGATTGTCCAATCGCAATCCGGACGTCCCCAACGCGGACCCGCGTACGAACGTGCGCCTGTCGACCATCTGGCCGCTCCCGGGAGAATCCGGCCCTGGTCAACAACTCGTCGGAAACGGCGGATTCGGCGCTCGCGCAACCTGTCTCGGCGAAGCCGCGTCCTGCGTCTGGAACGCAGGCATCTACTACCGGGAACTCATGCGCGAACATAAGAAGCGCACGGAGGCGCAGAAGAAGACGAACTGAAGCTCGGTACTAATCGAGTAACGACAAAAGGCCGCGAGGAATTACATTCCTCGCGGCCTTACTTTTTGATAGGTTTTTTGCGCCTCCTCTTCAGTGTACAAAGCTATACCGTAATTCCCTTCCTCACTTTTCGCTCATACATTCGCGCGGCTACTGCGATTCCGCACGAGACAAGTGTAAGCATAAGACCGATCACAACGCCGCCCGCAATGTCGTCGTTTCCGTGGTTAAAGAGTGCGATATAGGCCATTGCCAGGAAAATAAGACCGGCAAAGCTAAAAGCGCAGTATTCAATCATGCGCAGCGCGGAAGCCGATTGCAGTGAATATCTCTCACTTCTTCCCATATACCCTACCAGTTTGAATGCCTGATAAAGTCCGACGAAAACAAACATAAACGAGAAATAGATATATGCGAGAAAGGGGTCGTCGAAATAGATTTCAGAGAGCGAGGTCGCGTTCGCATTCACCCCCTCGATGGTAGGCTCGTAGAGGAGTGCAGCAAGAATGCCGATGCTAAGAGCGATCACTCCCATCTGCAGAAATACGATTGCAGACTGCTTCATATGCTTTCTTAACCCTGCCGTGCCGCCTCAATAGCGGCTACATCAATTTTTTGCATGGCCATCATGACATCGAACGCACGCTTTGCTTCGGCGCCTCCTGCTGCAAGCGCCTCAATGAGGACGCGAGGCGTAATTTGCCACGACACTCCCCACTTGTCCTTGCACCAGCCGCACGCGCTTTCCTGACCACCGTTCCCCACAATCGCGTTCCAATACTTGTCAGTTTCCGCCTGATCGTCTGTCGCGATTTGAAAAGAGAAAGCCTCTGTCTGCTTAAATGCCGGTCCGCCATTGAGTCCGATGCACGGAATGCCGCAGACGGTAAACTCGACAACCAAGACATCCCCCGCTTTCCCATCTGGAAAATCTGACGGTGCCTTCTGAACGCTCATAACCTTGCTATCAGGAAATGTGGCGGCATAAAACTCCGCTGCAGCCTGCGCATCCTTGTCATACCAGATGCAAATGGTGTTTTTAGGTGTGTTCATATGTGGCCAGTATAGCAAATTCACTTTCTTCTATTTTCTTCTTTACGTATCCGCAGTAGGATTGGGACTCAAACCAAAAAATGTCCTATGGCCACACCCGCGACAACAACCCGCTTCTTTATCGATGAATCAGGCACTCCAGACAAGTATGCCGCAACGATACATCTTTCGCACGACAAATTCTTTACTATCGCTGCAGTAACGATACGACAACCAGATTATCTAATTTTTAAAAGTGAGATGAACACGTTATGTAAAAAGTACCGCAAATATTTGATCGACAAAGAAATTAAATCCAGCTACATTCGGTACTCGAACCCGTCAAACATTAGTTCTACAATCCCCCCAGAGTATGAATTTCACAAATATCCTGAAGGTCAGGAACAGTATTTAAGCTTCAATTCTGAACTCAAGGCGCTTTTAGAAAAGACAAATTTCCGAGTATTAAGCGTAACGACCAACAAATACCTCGCGGGAATCATGTATCCGCGAACAAACCTTCATTACACTCTGATGTCTGACCTTTGGGAAAGAATAGCAATAAGTATCGTTTTAAATGAATGCACACGTGTAAAAATTGTTTTCGACCCGACCAAGGGAAATGCTGACAAAGTCGTTTTTGAGTCTTATACAAAATTTAAGACACGTGGTAGTTCCTTCATATCAGATTCGATTCTTAAAAAACTAAATCTCAGTAAATATATCTTCCCAGTCGATTCTGAAGCTTCTCGAGGAATTCAACTAGCTGATCTATGCGCACATCCCATTAAGACTTACGTAGAGCATGGAAATTACCTCTTTTATGAGACGGTCGTAAAGTTAAAATTACACTCGAACGCAAAAGACAGGCGCACGGAAAAAACAGTATATATGGGAAATAAAGTATGTCTTAATAGATGATCTAAATTGAAAACCCGCCACCAAGGTGGCGAGCTTGCCGCACATGCTAGCACGTTAAAATGAATCTTCAATGACGCAGCAAAAAACCGCCCAACGGATTCTTGCCGGGGCGGTTTTTTGTTTCTCTAGCGTCACACTTTTTGATCTGCACTCTTTTGTTCCGTTCATTAACCCGCGGTCTTTCCCGCGTTGTCCAACACGTTGAGGGGTTCAGTGTTATCACCCTCGCATGCTCAATTGAGGCATACGAATCGACTAACAACCTAAAACATCTTACGATGTTCGGTTTGTTTAGAATGAATCCACGAGCAGCTTCCGCTACCCGTGCCTTGTTACGACTTAGTCTTTGTTATTGAGTTTGCCTTGATACATTACAAGAATGTGCTTCG
>CAYMRY010000066.1:0-5379 GCA_964393065.1 uncultured Candidatus Saccharibacteria bacterium | reverse complement strand
TTGTCGCTTCAAACGGGTTGTATTCACAAAAGGGGACGTGCTTGAGAGCGGCGGTGTGGAAGCAGATATCGACACCATGAAAGGCGAAGTCCATGCGCTCTTTGTCACGGATGTCGCCGATGAGGAAACGAAGTCGTTTATCCTTGGGGAGCTCGTGTTGCAGCTCGTGTTGCTTATGTTCATCGCGGCTGTAGATACGAATTTGCGCAACATCCGTTACGAGCAATTGACGCACGATTTCAGCCCCAATAGAGCCGGTACCGCCGGTTACGATGACTTTCTTGTCTTTAAGTAGCTCTTTGGTCATAGGCACGCGATAAGCGTGCGTACTATGCTCTCTATGTCTTTCTCCGTCAACCCGACATAGATTGGGAGCGCGAGAGAGCGGGAGCTGACCTTTTCTGAGATGGGGAAGTCACCCTCTTTCGAGCCGAGGAGATCCTTGTAGAACGAGAAAAGGTGGATCGAAGGGAGGTACGGTTTTGATCCAACACCTTTCTTGGCGAGGCGATGAATCAGTGCGTCGCGATCGACGCCTTCCTTTAGAATCTGTACGACGTACACAAAATACGTATGTGAATTGTGCGGCGCGACAAGCGGGGTGCCCACGAGCGTCGCGTGGGGTGCAAAATACTTGTCGTACCATGTTGCAATTTTTTTGCGCTCCGCGACACTCTTTTGAAGTTTCTTTAATTGCGCAACACCAAGCGCGGCACTCATTTCGTCCATGCGATAGTTGTACCCCAGGCGGTCGTGATCGAGCCACTGCATATTCGGTGCGCGGCCCTGATTGCGTAGACTCCTTGTGAGCTCATATACTTTTTTGTCGTTGGTGACAAGCATGCCACCTTCACCGGTTGTCATTTGCTTGTTTGCGTAGAATGCAAACACGCCGCTTTGACCAAACGTACCCGCTTGCTTTTTTCGGTACTCTGCCTTCAGGGATTCGCACGCATCTTCAATGACAACGAGGTTGTGCTTTTGTGCGATCGCCATAATCGCGCGCATGTCGCAGCACTGGCCGAAAATGTGCACCGGCATGATTGCTTTTGTTTTCGGGGTTATCGCGGCCTCGATTTTTGCAGGATCGATGTTAAATGTGATCGGGTCTATGTCGACGAACACGGGTTTTGCCCCGACATAAAGGATCGAGTTTGATGAGGCTATGAATGAAAATGGAGAAGTTATTACTTCGTCGCCCTCCTTGATACCTGCCGCAATGAGTCCGATGTGGAGACCCGCAGTGCCGCTCGAAACGGCAACAGCGTATTTAGCACCAACTGCTTTCGCAAACCCTTTTTCAAGCTTTTCGACAAACGGGCCGATGCTCAGCGTACCCGAGCGAAGGACAGTAATGACGTTTTTCTCCTCGTCTTTTGTTATGTATGGTTTTGCGATTGGATATCGGTATTTCATAGGGGGTTTTTCGGCAGACGTTGTGCAAGTATGTCGAGAATAGTCTGATTAATCAGGGTATAGCGCGTACCCTGTATTTCTATCGTAGCACCTTGATACGGAGGAAAGAAAAACGCCCGAATCTTGCGGTTAATCGTTGCTTCGGAATCTGCGGGATCTATTTTTTTGAGTTCCTCCAACTGTACTCCTGTGAGATAGAGGCCGCCTTCATTCGCGTAGGTTTTGATCTTTCTGCCGGAAAGAAATCGTTTAATAGTGATCTCAAAGAGCGCTGTGAGGTGCGTTTGAGATTTGGCCTCAAGTGAATATGCTGTTTCGACGGCAGGATCAATTGTAAACGAGCGGACCTCGATGATAGGACCCGCGTCGAATTGCTCGGAATCAATATAGTGCGAAGAGACGCCATAGGTTTTTCGCTCTTCGAGGATAGCCGTGTTATATCCGGCACGGCTTTTATAATCGGGAAGCGGCGCGGGATGGAAATTTATGCAACCGCGGGAACCCAGCTTGATGAGCGCATCTTTGATTCGACGCGGGTACAAGTAGGAGATAACGAGATCAGTATCGCGGAGGCGCTTATCGTTTTTTGCGATCATCGCGTACAGCGTGGCATCATCCGACAGGAATAGGATGCCGTGCTTGCGGGCGTACGCCTTCATGAGACGAGAATCTTCATCGCGCGATGGATTTACGATACAAGCGACTTTCACGCGATTTTTACGAAGAAATTCAAGTGCCGTCAGGGCTCCGATTTTTCTCCCGAGAAATACAACTTTTTTTACTGTATGTGGCTTTTTCATATAATGGCTTTTTTGTCCATTAAGCGCGGATTTCGCATCATCGTATCGATTGAGCGGGCAATGATACGCCCTGCCACACCCATGCCGTACGGACTTTTCGACCGTGAGACAATCCGCGCAAAAGAAGGGGACAGTGCCTTCATGAGAGTCATTTTGATGCTTTGGGCATCGTATCGCGATTGAAGCACGTTGTGGCCGCGGTCGCGGCTTTCTTGCCTTGTACCTACCGTTACCGAGGGTATTTTCATGGTAGTTGATTCGATAATACCGGAACTTGAATTGCCAACAATGCACGAAGCGTGGCGCAAGAGGGCTAGATACTTGGAGCGCTCGAGGTTTGGATAGATATGCACATGTGGCGTATCTCGGTACCGCTCGATTTCCTGGATAAAGACTTCCGATCCCGTATCGGTATTGGGATAAATGATAATTTTTTCGTAATCACTATAGTCATCAGTCACTACTGAAAGAAGGGGGCGTATTTGCTCTTTAATAGGCACGGCATCAAATGGCGTCGGGTGATGGATGACAAGCAACCATTTCGCGTTTTGATCGAGGGCGTGCTCGTGCGCAACTGCACTTCGAGAAGGAAATTTTTGTTTTGCTATTGCATCGATACCGGGAGCGCCTGCGATCTTTATTCGCCATGCCTCCTCACCAAGCGCACGCAATCTCTGTGCGCTTGAGCGGGCAGTCGGAAAATGCAGATGCGCGAGTTTTGAAATGCTGTGCCGCACAAGCTCGTCGACGGTTGAAATTCCACTCGTGTCGCCACCATGGATGTGCGCAACGGGGATGTGCAAGTGTCCCGCAACAATCGCGCCCGCAAATGGCTCGCCTCGATCGCCAAGTACAAGGATGAGGTCCGGACGCTCTTTGCGGCAGTATTCTTCGATTCCTTGTATTTCGCTCGCGAGCGCCTGCGACATGGTATCTGACTCCTGTATCGGGACGACGGAGTCAATGCTGAAACCATCGCGCCTGATATCCTCGATAGTGTCACCGTACTTTTTGAGGGTATGCATGCCCGTGACGAGGAGACGCATATCGATCGTACGAAGTTTTTGCAGCTCCTTCATTGTCGAATACAGGAGGCCGTATTCCGCACGCGTACCGGTAATTACGAGTACTGTCTTTTTCATAAGTCGCGTTTGGAAAGCAATGAATCCGCAGGTATGTCGCGGGTCGATTTTTTGCCGAGCAATTTGTCGAAGAATCGAGGATGCACTCCGGTCCCGGGGCGCTTAATTCCGATATTCTTTTTCGTAAATACTTCACCTTTGTGTATGGGCGCAAGCGTTACTAAACTTTTACGTACAAGGGGAATATATTGTTTTTCCGAAATTGTCGGCGTTTTTTTCTCTGATCCTAATATCGTCTCGACTGCGCGGAGCGCACGCACGTATTCAGTAAATTCCCTCGGATCAGAGGAGGCAGCATGATCCGGCCCCTCCATTGTCTTATCGAGCGTGAGGTGCTTTTCGATAACCTTGGCGCCGAGCGTCACGGCCATGATGCCCGCCTGACTATCTATCGAATGATCGGAAAAGCCTACTTCTACCGTGCATGCCTTTTGTATTGCCTGCATCGCGCGGAGATTAATTTCCTCGGGCTTTGTCGGATAGTCGGTCGTGCATTGGAGGACGATAATGTTGTTATTTCCCGCCTTTCGAATGGTTTTGACTGCTTCTTGAATTTCCGGCATCGTAGCCATGCCGGTTGAAATAATCATGACTTTTTTCTTTTTTGCGGCGTACGTAAGAGTCGGGAGATTAGTTAAGTCTGCTGAGCTGAATTTAAATGCGGATACTTTTAGTTTTGTAAGGAAATCGACGCTCTCAAAACCGCCATGCGCAGCTGACATGAAATGAATACCGCGTTTTTTACAGCGCTCAATTATTGGCGCATAGAAATCCTCATGTAATTGCAACTTTTGAAGCATTGCAATCTGACTCTCATCAGTCCCGGTGTTTCTCTTCTGGTATTCGGCCATTTTTCCCGCGGCAGTGACGAGCTGTTCTGCGCGGAATGTCTGGAACTTGATCGCATCTGCGCCGGCATCCGCTGCGGCATCGACGAGCTTGAGCGCCAAATCTAATTTTCCATTATGGTTTACTCCCGCTTCTGCGATGATGAATAGGTCTTTTCCAAAAAGTTTTTTAGCATTCTGTGCCATGGCTGCGATAGGTGTCTTTTTCTTTGTATCACAGCGTCCAGCCACCGTCGACAACGAGGTTTTGTCCCGTCATTTTCTTTGACCCGTCTCCAAGAAGGAATATGACGCTACCTGTTATGTCTTGCGGTGAGAGCATGCCGGGAGGAATGAGCGTCTTTTTTGAGTATGCGCTGACGAAGGATTTCGGCTGGTTATCTAAGATACCGCCGGGGGAAATGGCGTTGACGCGGATACCTCGCGTGCCGAGGAGGGAGGCAAAGAATCGGGTCACGCCCAGGATTCCTGCTTTTACCGCGGTGTATTCACCGGGGACTCCCATCATGTTCGTGTCTCTGTAAATTTCAAAGCGTGGCGCTGCAATGCCATAGATAGAAGAAAAGAATACTACCGATGAACTATTCTTAAGGATCGGCATCAAGGTGCGCGTTGAGATAAGTGGACCGCCAAGTTGCAGATCGATATTCTCGAGCAGTTCTTTCGCATTGGCTTTATCGATAGGCGCACCATAGTTCTTTGTCTTCGGATATGCGGCGTGGACGAGGCCGTCGATCGTGCCAAACTTCTTTTCGAGCGTTATCCGCACCGCCACAAGGGCTTTTTCATCGGCAATATTCGCCTTGATAAACGTGCCATTGATTTCTGCCGCGAGCTTTAATGACGCTTTCTCATTGGTATCCACTATTACTACGTCTGCGCCTTCGGCGTGACATGCACGAGAGAATGCACTTCCCAAGAGGCCTGCACCGCCGATTATTACAATGGTTTTTTTAGAAAGTTGCATGTTTTTTGATTTTGTCCGCATTAATAAGATCGGATGCTGCTTCGTCGAAATTCGAATAGCTGTCGCCTGCACCAGCGTGGCGCATGAAATGCGTGAGCTCTTTTTCGTACATGATATTGCGGTCTTCACGTACGGAAAACGTGCGATTCTTACCTGTCTTCAGCGTGAGTATACCGGCGTCTCCCTCCCACACAAGAGTACCCTTT
>CAYMRY010000065.1:0-5468 GCA_964393065.1 uncultured Candidatus Saccharibacteria bacterium | reverse complement strand
TCGGTGACGCGATCCTGGGGAAAGTTGTACGTGCGGATCTTTTCAGAGCGGTCGCCCGTCCCTACTTGGGACTTTCGATCGGCGGCGCGAGCGCGATCATCTTCTTCGTCTTTCTTTTGCTGGAGACGGCTCATGAGGAGCGCCATCGCCTTTTCGCGATTTTGCTTTTGACTTCTCTCGGAGGTGCAACGCACATCGATACCTGTCGGCTTGTGAATGAGGCGCACTGCCGTTTCCACTTTATTCACGTTTTGTCCGCCTGCGCCGCCTGATCGTGAGAACTCAACTTCAATATCACTCTCCGGCACCTCAATCTTAATACGTTTGTAGATCGGCATAATGGCGACCGACGCTGTCGATGTATGGATGCGACCCTGTTTTTCTGTAGCGGGAACGCGCTGCACGCGGTGCACACCGGTTTCAAAGCGAAGCTCGCGATAAACACCTTCTCCTTTTATCTCGATCTGTGTCTCCTTTACACCACCGACATCAGCGCGACTTTCATCAAGCGGTTTTGTTTTCCATCCTTTTATTGCGGCATACTTGCTATACGCCTGCGCGAGCTCTTCTGCGAAGAGCGCAGCCTCATCGCCTCCAACACCTGCACGTACTTCGAGCACGACCTCGTTAGGCCATTCACGCTCGTTCGGATCTCCAACGATTTGCAGCATTTGCTTCATAAGCTGATCCTTCTGCACCTCAATATCCTCGATTTCTTTTTCGGCAAGCTCTTTCATTGCAGGATCTACCTCAAGAAGCTCCTGCGCATCTTTTTCCGCCTGGAGGAGGCGCTTCCACTCGGTAACGAGAAACGAGACACGGTGATCGTCCGCGTAGTCATTGGGGTTTAATGTTGCATCTGCCATAAATATGAGTATACGACGAAAGCCCCGCTTCGCGGGGCTTTGTTAGCCAGAAACGTTACTTCGACTTCTTTGCAAAACGAGCCTTGAACTTTTCGACGCGGCCGGCGGTGTCGATTGTCTTTGATTGGCCGGTATAGAACGGATGCGACGCTGAGGAGATTTCAACCTGGTAGACAGGGTATTCCTTGCCATCTTCCCACTTGTCCACCTTATCCGTATGAACGGTTGAACCAATGAGAAAACGCGCTCCCGAGGAGGAGTCATCGAAAATCACCATGCGGTAATCGTCCGGATGTAGGTCTTTTTTCATGTGGGCGTAGTTTACCCCATTAGAGAGGAAACGCAAGTTTCGCCCTAACAAGGCCGGACCGAAAATGGCCGTTTCTGCAAGTTTTGGCTCGGCGGCAAATTTGGGGCCAAATTTGCCGCCACGAAAGCGCATCCCCTGGAATTATGCCTCATTTGGCGCCCAATGAGGCATAAGTCCTCGAAGTGAGCGAGGCAGGAGGCAACTGGGTGCTTCCAAGAGACATCGCGCAACAAATTCCAAAGTGTAGCGACAAAACAGTTGTAGACGTGACGTCAGAGCCGCCGATCAGTTCGCGTCGGTTCGGCAACACCCAGCTGCCTCCCGCCGAGCGCGGAGTGCTACCTATTCTCCAGCACGTCAATCTCCTTCTGGAATTTGTCCGCAAGCGCCATCACGTCGTCGCCATAGAATGCGTACGCAGGCTTGTTGGCGTTTCCCCAACCCGCGAGGTAGCGAAGCGCGGCGAGCCGCTCGGCGGCACGCGTCTGCTTGTCGGCGCCGTTATCCATCATGAGGAGTGCAGAGGCAAAAATTGCGGTGCGTGCATCCCACGGATTTGGAGGACCCGCTCCAACAATTTTTCCAATACGATCCTTTTCCGAATTGTACGTCCAATCACCCGAACCTTTAGAACTTTCTGTGTAGCCAGCATACTGGACCCACGTCGAGGGAATGAACTGCGCAGGTCCCATCGCACCCCCCCACCCGTACCAGGGTTTCTTGGATACCTTTGTCTCATCCGGATTAAGCCCAAGATCGCGCGTCAAATCATCAAAAATGGGCACATCGCGTGTTGGATGCATATCGGTTTTCCAATTGCCGCTGCCGACGTTTTCTCCCAGATTTGATTCCTCCGCTAAAATGCCGAGAATGACCGCCGGCCGCACACCCGTTACCGCTGACGCTGCTTTTGCGTAGTCGTACGCCTTTCCAAACGGAATTGCCCCCGAATCGCGCAGATCAAACAATTTTGCACGAATTTCTGTCGCCGTCTTCGTTTGTGCGGCAATCACCTTTTGATAAATCGATTCTTCTCCTTTTGCAGCTTTGACGAGTGATTTCTTTTCAGATTCACGCGCCTGGAGAGCCTTTTGTTCGAGCACCTGCAGCTGCTTCATATCTTGCTCTTCTGACTGTTGACTCTCGAGCGCTTCTTTGCGTGCAGCGAGATCAGCGCGAGCAGCCTGCATTTCCTTGAAGGCAGAATCGAGCGCCATTTGAACTGCCTCGAAGGCGTCCACCTCAATAAACACGTCAGAGAGGCTCTCGCCGAGGGCAAGCTCAACAATTGTTGTATCGTCGATTTCGCGCGTACGACGCAGCATCTGTGCGAGTGACTCCTGTCCTTTTGCGATCTTCATATCAAGCATCACTATCCCCGCTTCTTTATCGCGCATGCCGTCGGTCAACTTTTTGATCGTCAGATCGCGGCGGCGAATGGCAAGTTTTGCATCTTTAATTTGCGCGTCGAGAATTGCGACATCGCGCTCAAGTGACTGACGCTCACCCTGTTTTTTACTCAGTTCGTTTTTATTCGCGGAAATTTGCGATTCGAGATCGGCAAGTTGCTGTTCCAGCTGAGCACGCTCCTCTGGGCTGAGCGCTGCATGCACCGTGTCGGGTGCAAGCAATAGGAATGTAAGAAGGGCGACTCCCCAAAGTACCGGACGCATTTCTCCAGTATACCGCACCACCTGCAGATCACGACACTACGGTATTCAAAAGGCGGCCGTGAGGCCGCCTTTTCTTCTCATTTCGAAAAAATTAATCCTTCTTCTCTTCGCCTCCGGAAGCATCGGCTGCGGCTTTTTCAGCATCACCCTCGATTTCGGCAAGTTTAACCTCAGATTCTGCCTCTTTCTCTTCAACGAATGCGGTCACCGAAACGACAATCTCTTCTGGATCAGTCTTGAGCTCAGCGGATGGAGGAAGCTTGATTTGAGCCGCTGTGAGGTGGTCTCCCACATTCTCGAGAGTCGAAATATCAACTTCAAGGTGCTGTGGCAGCTCCGCAGGTGATACCTCAATTTCGACTTCATGGAGTGCTTTTACCACAATATGACCCGCCTTCTCGGCAGGAGCCTGGCCGACAAACTCGAGCGGGATTGAGATTTCGATCTTTTTACCCTTTTCGAGAACGTAGAAATCAGCATGGAGCGGCAAGTCCGTGACCGGATGGCGCTGAACGTCGTGAATGAGAGTGTCCTTCTCCTCACCAAGACCCTTTAGCTTAATGATGGTGGTTTCTCCTGCGTCCTTGAAAAGCTTTCCAAACACCTTTGCATCAATCGCAATGGGAGTTGCGGCCTCCTTGGGACCATAGAGAACAGCAGGAATACGCCCGCTCGAACGCAGGTCGTCGTTGGATTCTTTCGAGTCCCGTGGCTTAATTTCAAGTTCTAACATTGGGGTACCATACCAAGGCAAGGGACAAAAGTCAAAATTCAAAACAAAATTCAATAGCTGAATGCAAAATACCAATACTTATTAGCTTTTGACCTTAACCTTTGCCTTTTACCTTTTGCCCTATGCCTTATACTGTCCCTATGAAATACGACATGATCTCATTTGGCGATATTACAATCGATGCTTTTATTCGCCTCAAGGACGCCCACGTGACCTGCAAAATCGACAATACCGAGTGCGAGATTTGCATGCCGTTCGGGACTAAAATCCCCTTCGAATCGGTGACCGAGGTACTCTCCGTCGGCAACGCGCCGAACGCCGCGGTATCAGCAGCCAAGATCGGTCTTTCTTCGGCGCTCGTCGCGCATGTGGGTAATGATGATAACGGCAAACGCTGTCTCAAGGCTTTTAAAGAGCGCGGCGTCGCGACTGAATACATCGGCGTTCACGACGGCATTAAGACGAACTATCATTACATCCTCCAATTTGGCGCAGAGCGTACCATCCTCATCAAGCACGAAGAGTATCCTTATAGTCTTCCCAATTTCACCGAAGCTCCAAAGTGGTTTTATGTATCTTCGCTTCCCGAGAGTACGCTTGAGTACCAGCTCGACATCGCACGGTACGCAAAGGAAAACAGCGTCAAAGTCGCGTTCCAGCCGGGCACCTTCCAGCTCAAGCTCGGCGTCGAAAAAATGAAGGAAATGTACGAAACCTGCGAGATTTTCTTCTGTAATAAAGAAGAGGCACAACAAATTCTCAATACGAAGGAAGGCGACATGAAAAAGCTTCTCGAAGGCGTTCGCGCACTTGGCGTGAAAATTCCCGTCATCACTGATGGCAGGAACGGCGCCGCGATTCTTGAAGAATCGGGTGCCTACCATATCCCTATGTATCCCGATCCCGCGCCCCCTGTTTCGCGCACGGGTGCCGGAGACACAACCGCCTCCACCTGCGTTGCCTACATCATCAAGGGCCTCTCCCCGAGGGAAGCTCTTATGCGCGGCATGATCAATTCGGCGATCGCTATCCAGTCCATCCATGCCCAACTCGGCACCCTTACGCACGATCAAATTGAAGAATGGTACAACAAGCGTCCCGCTGATTTCGTCGCGACCGCGCTTTAAAAGCTCACGCCACTCCCGCTATGTTCAAGACCGCACTAATCAGTGGTAGGATTTTGCGATGTCGGTGTACGAAAAGAAAAGTAAGGCTATTGCTATCGGCTCCCTCGATGCCGCGCGCGAGGTCATCATTTTCCACGGCTACTCATCAAGTCCGGATGAGTTTTTGCCACTTGCTCAGTCAATTTCCAAGCGCCTCAATGCACGCGTACTTGTGCCGCTCCTGCCAGGGCATGGCACCAACGAGTCGGATCTTTTGAATTACTCCTTTGATGATCTACTTAATTTCGCGCGGCGTCACGTTGCTGAAATCGCCCAATCAGGAAAACCTTTTGCAGTCATGGGGCACAGTTTTGGCGGCTACCTTGCACTCCTTACCGCCGCCGAATATCCACCCGCGGCGATTATTGTCACGGTGACCCCTATATCGCTTCCATTTCCACTGAATCTGCCTGGTGTTGCAACACTCATGCGCTTCAAGCAATTCTGGGAGAAACGACTTTCGGTGGAGGAGAAAATTGCACGTGTCGGCCTTTTTTATTACCGCATGATGCCGGGCTTTGCACTTTCGCTCGTGCGAAAAGGAAACATTCGCATTCGCGCGGCGATGCGTAAAATTACCTGTCCGATTATGACGGTGCACACTGAAAAAGATCCGATCGCTGCGCCGGATAGCGGCGAAATTCTATTGCGTATGACGAAGAGCCATCCGCAATCAACCCGCATTGTGATGAACAATTTGGAGCACGGCATTTTTTATGG
>CAYMRY010000064.1:2035-5609 GCA_964393065.1 uncultured Candidatus Saccharibacteria bacterium | reverse complement strand
GGAGGCGAAACGTGTAACGTGCGCCCATCTCCACTTGAATCTTCCATGGTAAATAAATAAGTTATTAAAACGGTACGCCAATGGTACCACGAGGCTTGTATGCGTTTTTTATTGAACACAGGCCAGCCTCGCTTCAGTTGACGTTTATGCAACATTTCCATTACGCACGCGGCCGCCCTCCGGGCGGCCGCGTTTTCCTCGCTTCCCTTCTTACTTACATTGGCATTGCGGCACCCGAGCTACACTGTTTGCAGTTCGACTTGTGCACGACCACTTCATAGACTGCCGAGAGACCGACGAGAACGTACACCAACCACTCAAGCATCGGCATCGAGCCGAGCAACATGTTAACGAGATTCCAGTCGCCTCCCATAAAGCCGCCAAGACCCACGAGTCCCCAATTAAGGGCGCCGACGATAGTGAGAATCCACGTCACCATGTGTAATGTTTTATGCATAGAAATAGAAAAATGATTTTTCTCGACCTTTGCGTAAGTATAGAATGAATTTCAACCCATACATCGCCAGGGGTGCATAACTTCACGAACCCGCTTTTCGAACCATTTCCATTTCGGTAAATATTGCCCCGCTTTTCAGGCGAAACCGCTCATCTTGTTTACGCTTTCCCGTATCGACAAAACCCATTTTCCGGTAAAAAGCTATCGCACCCTCGTTATAATCAACTACATCGACATGGATATCTAAGCTGGGATCAAAGAAAGCCATCGCCGCGTTACATAGCGCGCGTCCAGCACCCCTTCCCTGATAGCCTGGATCGATATAGATAGCCTGAATTCGATTGCTTTCAACGCCCTTAACCGCACGGCACATGCCAATAATCGTCGAACCCAATTTTGCAACAAAAACCCTGACCCCCTCCTTGGGCTTTGCAAAATCCGCTCGCCTTTTCGCAAGTCGTTCTTCTGAAAAGCGGTCTTTCCACCGATCATGCACATCATCGTCCGTGACGCCGTGTTCCTTATTGGGATATGTCTTAAGCCACGCCTGATACATAACCTCATTGATCGCGCGCTCATCTCCTGGCCGCGCAAATGCAATTTCAATCTCGGACTTCTCTTTCCTTTCGAACCAGCCCCGGAGGAAGTTTTTCATATGCTGGGGTGCTCGACGCGACTCGAACGCGCGACCGCCGGTACCACAAACCGGAGCTCTGCCAGCTGAGCTACGAGCACCATGTGAGGACTATACAATCAGACCCCTTTCTCGTCCAACCGGATACTGATGCACTATGTAATGACAATTTCTGCAAAGCCAGATGAGGTTTTCTAAACGATTATTTCTCCGATTTTGATCTTTGTGATGAACAACAATGACACGCTCATCAGTTATCTTACAAACCTCACAGATAACCTCGACGCCTGCTCTTTTCATTATATTTCGATATGAACCACGACCATGTAGCCAGTTTGCATGACGACTTCCTGTGAATTCTTGGTTCCTCCATTTTGCCTGACAGGATTTGCCGCAGAAATACTTTTTACTTTTTGAGGCGTTGATATATTTGGGCGAACGATACACTTCAGTACCACAACCATCGCATTTAAATGTGTCGCCTTTGCGCATGCTCTCGAAACTACACGTGCGGGAACAATATTTTCCATAGCCAAGTGCAATATGACATGGCTTTGCGTAAAACTCTTTACCACAAAGCCTACATTTTACATACGCCATGGCTCTAATTATAATATAACTGGTAAGACCTAGCGTTCTCAGAATTCGACTGTGCGCATAACAAAACACCCCGCTAGGAGGCACCTTACGAGGGAGAATCTTTAAATTCCCCGCACGCGAATCCTAGTGCACCTCAATTGTCGTAACCGGAGGAGCTTCAACTGACTCAATTGTAAATGCTACACGCCCAACAAGTTTCCCCTGCGTACGCACATTCACCCGCCAATCGCCAGGAAGCACATTCTCGAGTATCGAATACCCACGGTATCCCCCATCGCGCCCCCCACTTATCACAAACGCGACCGAATTTTTGACTACCCAATCCCCCTTTACCTCGTCATACCACTCCCAATCGTGCACAACAGTGGTTGAGAGATTCGTTGGCGCGAAAATCGCGGTAAAGACATAGACCCTCTCCCCGGGCGCTCTATGGAACGTCGTATTGTAATTCAAATACTTTTGGTACCAAGAAAGCGGCTCAGCTTTAAGCTCATACGAAGTCCCCACTTTTTTAACTCCGTGATACACCCCGGCCTCTTTGAGCGCAAGCGGAAGCGGCGGGATCGCATTGGTAAAATACAGTACGTTAAAGACGAGTACGATCGATGCAATCACCTTGCGCAACATTGAACGCGACGCCCGAAACACTTCGGGTAGTACTGTCGCAATTCCTCGAACGAAAAGAATCGTGACTCCTATCGCAACCCCCTGACTAAGGAAAAACATATCCGTTCCTATTTTTCCACTCACAAGTGGAATGAAGAAAATCAGGAGCGACAGAAGCGCAACAAAAAGAACGCCCGCTTGAAATACAAAGTGCGTATAGTACTGGCGAAAACGCTCATTGCCGATCATGAGAAGCGCAAGGAGTAGTACGAAAATCCAGCTGGTCGCGTATGCGGCGCTGTGGCTGTACAGAATCACAAAACCCGAAAAGAGCCCGCCAAAACCAAACTGGATTATCGCGGGGACAAACGGCAATATCTTCAGAAAAAATACTCCGCGCCAGCGGCCTGATTGGATAAGATGGAAGATAATGATCCCGCACGAGGCAAGAAGGAGATATGAAAAAAGCAGCATGTTCCCCCAAAAGAGATCAACACGCCGTAAGGCGAAGTTATCAAGAATGAATCCACCGATGAGGGTAAGTGGAGAAATGAATCGCTCATACCATTTCAGAAGCTCCTCAGTCGAGCGCGGCAATTTTGAGAGGTACTGACGCATATCGCCATAATAGCAAGCCGCCGGCGAATCGTGTTCGCCGGCGGTCGATCATCTGCGCTGCAAGAACCATGCGATTGATAGGGCACAAAAAGTCACAACACTTGAACCGATGCCCACGAGTACAAACGTAGGCAGATTCGTCCGAGACGCAATACGCGCAATACATACGATGCCCGTATAGCTGTCTGTCGCAAAAATCGTCCACGCGGTGGCCATGGCAAGTGCCCAGCTCACGTAGTACACATCGTGAGCGTATCGCGCGCGCATGCGTACTATCCACAAATACAAAGCGCCGAGTATACTTTTGTGTCGTGCTGACACAAGAACTACCGCGGACATGAAGACAAGCACATACGAGCCGAATGTGCCATACGCAGCCTGCACTTGCGAAATTTCGAGGTGTTCGCTTATTCGCCGCAGTGTACTAGCCGTATGGTGTGCGGTTAGAAAGTACATGTAAAAACTTATCGCGATGCCGAGAATAAGTGCGGCGCCGAGAAATTGTTCGATCACGAGACCCTTACAATGGACGCGTGTATCCTCGTCTTCTATTCCTCTTCTCACTCCCTCGTCCATGGATACTCCCCTCTTTGGATGAAGTTTAATCTCTATGGCCACCCTACCACGACTTCTTTTTCGGGCAACTCTGAAAGACTCGC
>CAYMRY010000064.1:0-1935 GCA_964393065.1 uncultured Candidatus Saccharibacteria bacterium | reverse complement strand
CAGAAAAACCTGCCGCAGGGCAGGTCTTTTCTGTCGTTAGTGCGCAGGAGAGGACTCGAACCTCCATGCCAGTTACGGCGCTACCACCTCAAGGTAGTACGTCTACCAATTTCGCCACCTGCGCGCAGCTTAAGTATTACTTATTTTCCTCAGGAGTACCAGTCTCCTCTACAACATCAATCTCAATAGGAGCCTGTTCAGCATTGAGATCTACATCCCCGCTTCGCACGAGACGCTGACGGCGGAGCTGACGACGGGTCTCCCGCGCAACCTTCTCACGAATGAAGTAGAGCTTTGCGCGGCGCATACGTGCGCGCTTTACAAGTTCAACATGATCTATCGAAGGAGAGTGGACCGGGAAGACTTTTTCGACACCAACGCCGCTCGCTACCTTACGAACAGTGAAGGTACCGCCCATTTCTGAACCGTGTTTGCGCGCAAGGACAAGGCCTTCAAACGCCTGAAGACGTGTTTTCCCCTTCTCCTCGATCTTTTGCCACACCCGAACAGTATCCCCTGGCTTTAGGTCCTCGATTTTGCTGCCCGCCTTCTTTGCTTTTGTGGCTACCATAGTCGCGGCACTGTAACACACTGTGTCCCAGGATTCAAGATTCTCCCTACTTCCCGTGCCGGCGCTCACGCTCCGTGTACTCTATAAGCACCCTATCAAGCGCTGCCTCGTTGAAATCCGGCCAATGGGGTTGTATGAAGAAAAGTTCACTATACGCCGCCTGCCACAAGAGAAAATTGGAGAGTCGCATCTCGCCACTTGTGCGGATAATGAGGTCAGGATCCGGCATTTCCGCGCTCCACATGTGTTCGCGAAGCGAGTCCTCCGTTATTTGTCCAACCTGAGCAGCGGCGTTCGCTGCGGCTACTATCTCAGCTCTGCCGCCGTACGAAAGACAAATCCACAAAGTCATACGTGAATTACCCTTTGTTCTCGCCTCGGCTTCTTCCATCCCCTCCTGAATATCCGCCGCAAAACGCTCGCGCTGGCCGATAAAGCGGGTACGTATACCTTCATCATGTAACTCCTTGCCACTCGATCGAATGGTTTCGCGAAAAATATCCATAAGGTATGCCACCTCCTCTTCAGAACGACTCCAATTTTCGGTCGAGAACGCGTAAACTACCAGGTGCGGAATTGCACGGTCGCGGACAAACCGCGCGGCATTTTTCAGATTCTCGAATCCTTGGCGGTGCCCCTCGAGTGAAAGTAATCCGCGCTTTTTCGCCCACCGCCTGTTTCCATCAAGAATAATACCGATACATTGAATATTCGATATTTTTTCAGCCATCCACTCACGCTACCGCACTAGCGTGAATGCGTCAAAAATCTTGTGCGGCTCTCGCCATTCAATTACTACATTCTGTACACTTGAGAGCAGCGACCCTTTGTGAAGATAGGCAATCAGTCGCTCAAGCGCTTCTTTTTCTCCTTGTGCCACCACTTCGACCGTTCCATTTGAAAGGTTTTGTACAAAGCCACGCACTCCCACCCTCTTCGCCTTACGCGTCACAAAATCTCGAAACATTACCATTTGAACCCGACCAGAGACAATTGCATGAAATTCTTCCATTTTTGCACTATATCAAGTAGGATAGAGACGCCAACCCGTCTGTTGGCATGAGGGCGATTAGCTCAGTTGGTAGAGCAATCCGTTTACACCGGAAAGGTCACAGGTTCGAGTCCTGTATCGCCCACACATTTTTGATGCCCTCGGTTGGAATCCTCTCGACTCGAATGTTGCCGTCTCAAAATTCGGTCTCGAGCCGGCCCTCACGGTTGCGCATTGCTATGCGCAACATCGCTCCGGGCTTCGATTCCAACACAGGCAACGCGAAGGCGTTACCCTCTCGGTCAAAAAATTCTTTTTTGCCCTCGGTTGGAATCGAACCAACAATAGCGGCTTAGAAGTCCGCAGTTATATC
>CAYMRY010000063.1:0-5641 GCA_964393065.1 uncultured Candidatus Saccharibacteria bacterium | reverse complement strand
TACAAACTCCGCGACTGGGTGTTCTCGCGTCAGAGATATTGGGGTGAGCCGATTCCGATAGTGCACTGCGAAAAATGCGGAACAGTACCCGTTCCATACGATCAGTTGCCGGTGAAGCTTCCTGAAGTAGAACACTATGAACCGACAGGAACCGGAGAGAGCCCGCTTGCTGCAATTGATGAGTGGGTCAATACTACCTGCCCGACATGTGGAGGCGCTGCAAAGCGCGAAACAAACACCATGCCACAGTGGGCGGGATCGAGCTGGTATTACTTGAGGTACATGGATCCGCACAACGACGAAGCGCTCGTTGACCCTGCAAAAGAAAAGTATTGGGCACCAGTGGATCTCTATGTCGGCGGCGCAGAACATGCGACACGCCACCTCATCTACGCGCGCTTCTGGCACAAATTCTTGCAAGATATCGGCGCGGTATCAACTCCGGAACCATTTACACGCCTGATTTCCGTTGGCCTCATCCAAGCAGAAGATGGCCGCAAGATGTCGAAGCGATACGGCAATGTTATAAACCCCGACGATATTGTCGATACGTACGGTGCCGATACTCTGCGCGTATACGAGATGTTTATGGGCCCCTTTACTGATGCGATTGCTTGGAAAACCGCGAGCCTTATTGGCGCGCGTCGCTTTATCGAACGCGTTTGGAAATTGCAGGAGAAAATAGGCGACACACCAAGTGCAGATTCCGAGCGTGCGCTCCATCAGACTATTAAGAAAGTCGGCGAAGATATTCAGACCTTCAAATTCAATACCGCGATTAGCCAGATGATGATCTTTGTGAATCAGGCGGAAGATAGCGGGCTTACCAAAGAACAGTATCGCGCATTTGTTCAGATACTCGCCCCCTTTGCGCCGCACGTGACAGAAGAACTGTGGCATGAACTTGGAGAAAGTGATTCAATTCATCTCTCTTCTTGGCCGACATTCGATGCGTTGAAGCTTGTCACTGATACCGTCACCTATGTGGTACAGATCAACGGCAAAGTACGCGCACAAATCGAAATGCCAACAGCCGCAACCGAGACGGAAGTCCGCGCTCATGCTGAAAAAGCGGTACCTCAGTGGCTAGAAGGAAAGCAGATACGAAAAGTCGTATTTGTGGCTCAAAGACTGATTAGTTTTGTTATTGACGCATAGTTATCGGCGTGGTATACTTAGCTCGGCTTCGGCCATGGTTGTCGCTCCAGTAGGAGAATCTGATGTCTCAACGTCAGTGGTGGGTTGCTCTTGCTCTCGCAGGCTCGTTGGTCTTGATGCAGTTCTACGATCGCGCCAAACCGGCTTACGATTCGTGGAAGTCTGTACCAACAACCCAATTTCCTGCGAAGAAGAAGTAATTCATAGACAACTAGGAGGCGGCGGGCTTAACCCCCGCCGTGCAAAGCTCATAACAGGGAGATTCACATGGCATTCTGCTGCACCGGATCCATCCTTATGGCTCTCCTTATTGCAGTAGCGCTCTTTGCCTGTGCGTAACCTGTACCGAGTTTACATCGTTTGACCCCACACTCTCGTGGGGTCGCGTTTTTATACTCAGTACTTCGCCACAACTCTCGGCCCGTGTGCAGTATCTTCAATCACATATCCGGCTGCTTCAATTTCTTTGCGCTTTTCGTCCGCCGTATCCCATCTCTTTTCCGCGCGCGCAGCCTCGCGCTCCACGAGAAGTTCCTGTATATGTTGCGGCACTTCTGTGAGAGCGACTACTTCGCCAAGCTCTTTACGATAAAGCGTGCGAGCAAGATCATCATCTTCTCTCAAATTAAGTCCAAAGATTTTATCCGCTTCAAGAAGACCGTAGCGCACATTTGCGGGGGACACATTCTCATCGTTGATCATTTGCCATACAATACTCACTGCGCCCGCTGTATCCAAGTCATCATTAATTCTATCTTTAAACTGGTCGCCGTACGGTGTCGGAAAGTCAACGCCGCTTTTTGGATACTCATCAACGATCTTCCGGAGCTTGAGAAACGCTGTCTGCGCGGCACCAAGCGCGTCCCAGGTAAAATTCGCGGTCTGCCGGTAATGCGATCCAAGAAGGAGGTAGCGAAACGCGAGTGGGTGATATCCTTTTTTTATGATGTCGGAAAGGTACACCGTGTTACCGTCCGATTTAGAAATTTTCGCCCCCGTGAGTTGGAGATGCGCGCGATGGAGCCAATAGCGTGCGAATGGTTTTTTACCCGTCGTCGCTTCGGTTTGTGCAATTTCATTGTTGTGATGTACTGGAATGTGTTCAATACCCCCGGTGTGAATATCAATCTGGCTACCCAGGAGCGCCCGTATCATAGCCGAGCATTCAATGTGCCAGCCCGGAAAGCCCATACCCCACGGGGATTCCCAGCCAATTTTTGTATCAAACTTCCAGAGCACAAAGTCCGTCGGATTACGTTTATCGCTCACTTTTTGCACGCGCGCACCCTCTTTAAGTCCTTCCAAATTAATATTGCCGAGCTTTCCATAGTCGGGAAATTGCGTCGTATCGAAGTACACTCCGTCCTTTCCAAGGTACGCATAGCCTTTTTCTTCCAGTGTTTTAATCATCGCGATCTGTGCAGGGATATGATCGCTCGCACGTGGGAAGAGTGTGTGCTCGGTATTGATGTTCAGTGTTTTTAAATCTGAAAGAAAAATATCCGTATACTTCTCAGCAAGAGAGCGCATATTTTCGAGCGTGAGCGCTTTTTTCTCGCGCTTCAAGCCTTTTGTCATCTTATCCTCACCGTCGTCGCCGTCTGAAACGAGGTGGCCGACATCCGTAATATTGATAACTTGCTTCACGACATACCCATTCCACTCGAGCATGCGACGCAGGGTGTCTGCAAAGACAAACATCGATAGATTTCCAATATGTTGAATCCCGTAGACCGTCGGGCCGCAGTTGTACATTTTTACGTGTCGCGCCCGGAGCGGCACAAACTCTTCTTTTTGCGCGGTGAGCGTATTGTGGAGAAACACTTGGGAAAGGGGAGCGATTGAGCTTGCACCAAACATCTTTTGAAGCCACTTCATCCGCCTATCCTACCAGTACCTTGGGCGCTGACAAGGACTTCGCTCGCGCAGGACTTACATCCACTTTTTATATCGATAATAGCTGAGGATGAGCCCGGCGACCACTACCACCATTCCAACAACAATCCAAAAGTCGTAGGGAAGTCCGATAAACGGATTGTGCACCGCATGGAAATCGGCGAGTGCGACAAGAAGCGTGAGCGGAAAGGTGAGGAGCGCCATGAGGGTGAGCATCCGCATTGTCTCGCCTTCCTTTGTAGAAAGAAGCGAATTGTTGGTCTCGCGAATTTCATGCAGCATATCCGTGTGACGCATGATGTGGTTGTGGAGGCGGTAATAATCATTCTCAAGCGAGCGCAGGAATGGGATGAACTCATCGCCCAGAAATTGTGCACCGTCAGTTTGCAGTACTTTCAAAATATCGCGGTGCGGCTCGATCGTCTGACGCAGATTGAGGACGTCACGCGCGCAACGCGAAATGGCGCGCACCATTTCAATTTCTTTGTTGCCAAAGAGGTGCTCTTCGATTGTCCTAATGTCGGTGCGTACAAAATCGAGCTCGTACTCAACCGCCTTATATAATCTGCGGAGCATGTAAAAGAAAAGATACCCCGCATGATCCCCAATCGTATTCGTATCAAGGACACCTTGTACTTCGAGTACCTTGGCAAATTTATGCAAAGGATCAATCATGTCATACCGCGTTGTGATGATGAAATCGCGTCCGACGACGAAGTCGACCTCTTGCTCAGAGGTCTTGTGCGTGTGCCTGAGCGCGGGAAAATGAAGAATGGTGTAGAGATAATCGCCATGCACTTCAACGCGCGGCTTTTGAGTCGGCAACAGAAGCTCTTCTGCTACGAAATGATTTAGGTGAAATTCCTGCATCACCCGCGTCACCTCCTCATTCGTGGGGCTCTCGAGATCGATCCAGGTAATGGGTCCGTGTTTGTAGCGCTTCAACATTTCTCCATTGTACGAGATGAAATGAAATACAAAAGGGCGAATGCTGCGTAGCCGTAGATACCGTTTTGTAATTTGATAGAATATGCGATACTAAACGTATGGACTATCAGGGAAAAAGTATGCATCTACTTGTGGCCTTCGGCATATTTCTAACCGGACTCGGCTTTGTCGGCGGCTTCCTCACGGGCACTTCCTCATACGCAACAGCCGCACTCCCGGCGTCGGTCGCACAAGCAATTGGACTCGATCAACCACCTGAGGGCGTCGATTTATCGCCTGTATGGAAGGCGTGGAAAATTATCGATGAAAAGTTTGTACCCGCTTCTGTCCCAACGACAACCGCATCCACAACAGAGCCTGTTATTGCGGGCACACCAGAGCAAAAGCGTGTCTACGGTATGATCGCGGGGCTCGCCGAGTCTCTCGGAGATCCGTATACCTTTTATCTGCCACCTGTTGAACAGAAGCAATTTGCGGAAGATTTGAGCGGCGAGTTTACCGGCGTTGGTATGGAGATCGCCATTAAAGATGAAGTACTCACGGTTGTATCGCCACTGAAGGGAACACCAGCTGAAAAAGCGGGAATTCAACCAAATGATTTAGTGCTTGAGATTAACGGTGAAAGTACGAAGGGTCTTGATATTACTTCTGCAGTGAATCGCATTCGCGGCCCAAAGGGTACCGAGGTTATTTTGAAAATGTATCGTGAGGGCTGGGAGGCACCGAAAGATATTAAAGTGATTCGCGACGTCATCAACATGCCGGTTATCGAGACCGAGCGCAAGCCAAATGGCGTCTTCGTTATCGCGCTCCATAATTTCACGGCAAACTCAACGCTTCTATTCCGAAATGCGCTTCGCGAGTTCATTGAATCCGGAGATTCCAAACTCATCCTTGACTTACGTGGCAACCCAGGCGGTTACCTTGAAGCTGCCGTCGACATGGCGAGTTGGTTCCTTCCGTCGGGTAAGATCGTCGTGTCCGAAGACTATGCAGGACACCAGGAAAATATCCATCACCGATCGCGCGGCTACGATGTCTTCAATGAGAATCTCAAGATGGTTATTCTCGTCGACAAGGGCTCGGCTTCGGCATCAGAAATTCTCGCGGGCGCTCTTAAACACTGGGGTAAGGCACAGCTCGTAGGTACTGCAACCTTTGGCAAGGGATCGGTGCAAGAACTGGTGCCGATTACCGAAAACACAGGACTCAAAATTACCGTCGCCCGCTGGCTCATGCCGGATGGCGTACAAATCCCACACGATGGCATCAAGCCGGATCATGAAATAAAGAAGACTGAAGAGAACACCAAAGACGGGGCAGACCCTCAAATGGAGAAAGCACTTGAGCTTTTGAAATAGGACTATGGCGCTCGCCAACATCGATACCTCTCTCTTTCCACAAGAGCGGGCACAAAAGCTCGGCGCTATCTACCGCTACAGCCTGTTCGATGTCATGCTGTATCGCTCTAATCTCCTGATGCATTCACAGCGCGTACAGTGGATCGTGGACGAACTTACTCCATTCTGTAAAGAGCTCGGAGCAGATATTGAAAAAACGCGTGTCCTTGCACTCGTGCATGACGTTGCGGAAATGATCATCGGGGACATACAGGTGGGACATAGAGCTAAAATGTCGA
>CAYMRY010000062.1:0-5658 GCA_964393065.1 uncultured Candidatus Saccharibacteria bacterium | reverse complement strand
GAAAATGTCGTAATGGTCATCGTTTGATTGTGAAGCTCGCACTGGTTCTTGGTTGGAACGATCGGAGAAATCTCGCCGTATGAATAAAAGCCCGTGAGTACCGTGTTCGGTCCAAAGACTTCACGAATCGCCTCCGTTTCTTCTTCGATGCGATCTTGGAGGACGAGCTTTCTACCCACACAACTCACTAAAATGGCGAGCTCGGCATTGGCATGGTGCTCTTTAACGATACTCGCGGCGCTCGATGCACCACCCACTAATCGCTCAAAATTGGCCTTCATGAGCTGCGCTTTCACCCCTTGCGGCATATCTCCCGCAAACGTCATGCTTTGGTCTACTTCGTTCACACCAAGTATTGTGCGAACGACCCGCGCATCACCCTCTGCGCCCTCGAAGTGCATTGAAAGCGGAAATAAAAGGCCAGAAGCCGGAAGATCCTTGGCCTTTTCCCCCAGATACTCCTTATACATCGCAAGTGCGGGCTTTCCATCGAGTTCAAAAAGCACGTTATCCTTCGATTTCGTAATGGTACGCTCCGGCCCAAACACATCCCATCCACCAACCGAGCCGTAGCTAACCGCGAGTGCGTCGCCATAGAAGCCGATCGCTACAATCCTTCCCTCTGATGGTACTGCATCCAAACCGACGTACGTGTGCTTGAAATCTGCCCCGTCTCCCACGAGTCCACCCGTGAGGGCAACGTGCGAAGGCAGCGCCGCGGTCATGCCCGCAACGAGCGCCGAACCATTCACTTTGAGGCCGTCGGAAAATACCATGACGTGGACGAGGCGCTCTTTCGGGAGCGCTTGGACAAGCTTCTCGCCTACTGTCTTACTCTCGCGCGCGTTCGCAATGTCGGCAGTGACGAACTCTAGTGTCGTTTTCTCGAAGTAGACTGCGGTGAGTGAGAGGGTCTCATCACTCACGTACGTATCAAGAATTTCTCCCGCAGTCGACATCATGACGATATGACTCGCTGGATACATTGCTTTCACGTCGCTAAAGGTATGCTCCTCCCGCACCAGCGCACTTCCCCCAAACACCAAGATAAGCTGGGGAGAATGTGAAAATGTCGCACTCTTTAGCGTGCTCCACGCACCGTTCTGCGATTTCTTCTGTTCGATGATCATACAACGTATTTACTCTAAGCGCGGTGAATCTACTTTTTTTGAGAGCATATCACGTAGCTCGGCATTCTCCTTTTTTAATTCAACCATGCGAAGCTCTCGATCTACCATATGCGCATTCATTCGCTCAATTTCGTCGATATGTTTCTTTAACTCAACATCAGCGGCTCGAATCTTTTCGTGTGCCAATCGTTCTTCTTTATCGGAAGATGCAAGCGCGCTGAGCATACTATTGATCTCACGCGCAAGTTGACCCAATTCATCGGGGGCGCCCTCATGCACCTTCGCCGATGTATCGTGTGAGTCGCGAATTCGTGCGACCTCCCGCTCAAGACGCGCAAGTCGTGAAATGACAAGAGACTCGAGAAAAAAGGCAAAAAAGAGACCAAAACAAATGCTGATACCAGCGGCCATACCGACGAAAACACGAAGGGCTTCTCTACCTTGTTGGTATATTGGACGTGAAGTTTCTATGCGCAGAATGAGCGCAGGTGCATCGTTGAAATCGTACACGATTGCATACGCAGCCATCACGTCATTTGAGAGCGCTTGTGTGACATGGGGGCGCTGTGTGGAAAGAAGCGGCTTGGCCTGCACGACATCGGGGGGGAGCAATGTTGCATCGTAAGGGTAGAGCGAAATAGAAAGATGCGTAAGTTCCGCGAGTGAAGAGATAATAGAGTCATCAATGTGTTTTCCAAATACGAGGACACCCGCCGGAGGTCCACTTCCGTCGCTATGTATAATTGGATGCGCCGCAATGATGTGCGAGCCGTCGGAAGTAAGCACGAGACCAGAGACCACTTTCCCCGAAAGAGCTGTCTGCAGAAGCGTCTCATGCCCACGAATAAAGGACGTTAAAAAGTCAGAGGAGGTACGCTCTCCTTTTGCAAGGTCAATTGTTCGTGCAAAGATAATCGTGCGATCATTGTTGGTCAGCATGAGTGTAGTCACTTCAAGGTTCGACATCGCGAGGTTGGTAAGATCGGTTTCCTCGAAAGTGGGATTGGTTCCTTGCGCATAGGAATACGGATCATCCCAGGCAGACCAATCGCTCGCTGCTAGATTCAGCGTACGCTCAAGATCGTTAATAGCATCGTGTGCACGCTGTACATTTTTGACCGCCTCATCCCGCTCAATATCGACATAGCTTCCGAGCAGAATTGTGCTCGAAATCGCGTAGATAAGACCAGTGAGCGCGGAGACGCCCACAATGACCATAATGAACACTTTAGCGCGAATAGAGAGGTTCATGGCTAAATATAAAACGCTCGTTTATACTTCAGCGAGCCGTGAGTAAGTGGATCAAGCCCAAACCCGCGCCTTGCGAGAGCCTGCATAGCGTTAGCGCGTCACCGATATAGTTTCGCTCGCTTCTTCAGTAAATGGGGCACATACAAGCAGTCGATTATTCTCAAGGATCATGGCGGTGTAGCCAGAAAATCCCCCGCTCCCGGGTACTGATGGATCTAGTGGTATTCCCGCTATGTAGTCTGGTATCAAGTATTCATCAAGACTGACTCCTTCGCAGGAATGGGATGTAGCACAAATGGCATACGCAGCCGATTCATATGATATCGCTGAATCACACGAAACTCCGCCATCAAGCGGTGGATAACTTCCCGTTTTTATAAGATACTGCGTGATAGCTGTGGAAATTGAGTTCACATCGGACCTCCTTTGTGCGTCACGAGTATCAGCAAGCTGCTTCGCGGGATTGATTGCTACTATCACTATACCGGCCAAAATAGCAATGGCAGCTACGACAAGTAAGATTTCAAGAAGTGTAAACCCGTTACGGAAACCTTGGCTAGCCTGATTGTTCGGATTTGACATATTGTGTTGAGTGTAATCTCAAGTATATAGGACGTTCTTCATATCTAAACGAAGATATGTTTATAACTCAGTACACTTTGAAATATACTGATAAGAAAGCTGAAACTTTATTCGACTTCATTATAGACTACTCGGGAAACATGAGCGATAAAGTCGGCCAGCTTTTCTAAATCGTCGCCTTGCGTCATAACGCAAAGCACATACGGCGTTACTGGCGCATACACTATACCGCAGTCATGAAGTTGGTATATCCCATCTCCTTGATCTAATTTTTTTTCGCCAAATTTATGAGCGACCGGAATCGAGGACGGTACTCCAGCGCGGAGCCCATACGTAAAGCTCGAACGACTGAGGGTATCCAACATATGCTCTGAGCGGAATCTGCCGATATATGTCGCGTTATAGAGAATCCTGAAAAAAGAGGCGAATGTGTGCACATCGACAACATATTCTCCTTGCGAGTTCTCAATCGAGATTCCAAGATCATGGTACACGGAATCGGTCTTAGAGCTGCCCAAATACTCATGGAGAATATGTGCGGCATCATTGTCGCTCTCTTGAAGCATCAATTGTATCAATGCCTCGATTGTGTACGTCGTTCCGTCTTCAAGCCATCTGGATGGTTGAAAATGTACAATACTAACCCCACGAGGGCCAACGAAGTTAATTTCATCCTCTAGGACGCTTGGATCAGAATCGGCCCTCGCGTAGTACCACATTGCAAGAGGCACTTTAGCAAGAGATGCCGGAGAAAATTGCAAATCCTCATTTATCCCGAACCATGGGCCGTTATTCAAATCGCGAAAGTACACGGCTGCTTCTGTTATTGTACCCACTTTCTTTTCCGCATCGATATATGCGCTAATATTTTTTTCAAGCTGCCTACGTTCCCCTATGGAAATACTTGGCGGCAATTCGGCGCACTCAAGCAAGGGATTCACAAAAGCGGCATCCTTAATACGATCACGAACATCACCTGTTACTTGGGGCGCTGATTTTTCATTCAATATATCTCCTGAAAGCAACGTCAACGCGGAACCCACGATCCCGCCAAGCAACAATGCGCTCACGATCCCCACTTTAGAATATCCTATGTACTGAGCCATAACGGAGACATCATCAGATGATAGTTAATTACCATTCTGTTCGGTTTTCGCCATGGTAACAACATCGTGTATTAACGACTAATACCGTTCACAACCAACGAGGTTGCATCACGAATAAATTCCGCCATGTGCGTAAAATCGGTACCCTGCGTCATTACGCACATAATAAAAGGATTCGACGGCAGATACACGATGCCGCAATCGTGGAGTTGTTTAAGTCGTATTCCTTCAACTTCGCGAGTACCGAATTTGTGGGAAACTGTTATACCTGGTGCCCCCGCTTCAAGTCCCTGCCTAAAAGCTGAATGCGTCATGATGGAAAGAAGTTGTTCAGAATTCGAGCGGGAAAGATACGTGGCATTATACAGCATACGGAAAAAGGAACCGAAGGTATGTGCATCGATTTGATAGTCTGCATCTTCACGGGGTGGTGCGATACTCAAATCGGAATAAATTTTGGCGATGTGATCGAATCCAAGAATTTGTGAAAGTAAAATCGCAGCTTCATTGCTCGATTCTTGCAACATAATCTTTACAAGATCACTAACGCTATACACTTTTCCATTTTCAAGTGATGCCTGCGACGATTGAAATACCTGATCATGTTCATACGACGTTTGCATTTTTTCATATTGAAATTGACCAGTGAGTATGTCGGGTCTGACCTCCGCTTCACGAAAAAGAGACATCGCGAGCGGCAATTTTAAAAGAGACGCAGGATAAAATGGCTCGCTTTCATTTACGCCAAACCATGGTCCATTATTGAGATCACGATAATACACTGCCGCATGTGTGACTGTTCCCTTTTGCAATCCGTCAGCAATAAGTTTTTCAATACCGCTCTGCAAACTAATTCGTTCGCCAAGCGTTATTCCTTCTGGCAATTCCCGACACTCAAGAAGCGGGTTGGTGAGACCAGCTGTTGTCGAAGACTCCCGGACATCAGAAGCAAATACACTTGCATCGTTCCTTACAAAGTAACGATCGAGCAATACGCCACCAACCATTGAAATCATGACCAGAATAATAATTAGTAACGTCTGCCGATTCCGTGTCATAGACTATTGCGTGAGATAGTACCACGTACCCGTTACGGTGCGACAGGTTCATTCAGCGCTTCCTCCGCGGGCTGTTCAGGAGGCAGCGGTGGCGTCTCAGGAACAGGGGGTTCGGTTACAAGTTCAATTGATTCATTTTCAGGACCTCCTCCAGTCTGTTCAGCTGCTTCTGGCGGATCACTCACAGATGTGTCAGGATTCGGCTCTGAACCTCCCCCATTGGTGCCGCTAGATGCAGGAGAACTTGACGGCGTTGTGGATCCCACAGGCTCAGATGGTGGATCTACCGGAGGAGGCACACTTGGCAAGGACGGAGTAACGTGCGCAGCATGAGACGCAGCGACCATAGCCTGGAATTCTGCTTCGGTCACACACACTTCTCCAACACAAAGTTTTTCGGTTGAGATTTCTTTTGAGAACAACCGCTCGATGATCGCCACTTTTGCAATTATCTTTCCGACAACAAATTTGGTGAGCTCCGCACCCTTCTCAAAAGCAGCATTTGCAAGCTCCTCGGCAACATTGATGGTA
>CAYMRY010000061.1:0-5680 GCA_964393065.1 uncultured Candidatus Saccharibacteria bacterium | reverse complement strand
GTCACCAAAAACATCGCTTGAGGACGGCCTCAAGCCAACCGCAGAGTGGATTCGTGCGCGCAAAAAGTAAACATTTTAAAATCGAGCTTACGTCACGTGATGACGCAACTTCCACTCACCTCCCTCCTTGGTCCATAAGTGCTCCGGTCGGAATGAGTCGGCAAGTGAGAGGAAATATTCGCGATCCATTTTCGGATGCTCAAATGCTCCAAATGCTTTTGGGAATTCCTTCTCACTGATTGAAAGGTAGGTGAAAAGTTCATCGATAAAGCGCTCCGGAAATTCACCGTCAAATCTTTTAACTAGGGCAACCGCTTCGTCGCGTGTTATGTCGCCGCTTCGCACTTCCTGCGCCGCATCGTACGTCGCGCGGCCGATACCGAACTTTATATAGGTCGTCCAGTAATGTAAGTCATCTATTTTATCGTCGATCGAATTGTATTTACTATAGGTACCCGGCGTACGCTCGGGTGACGCTTCGAAGCCACCGTGCTCAGATGAATAATAGTACGCGCCTTGCGGATGCCACTTCACGTAGTAGCCGAGATAGTGCACCTCTACTCCAGCTTTTTCGACTGCCTCTGGATTTGGTGGCAAATAGATATCAAGCTCTCCGCGCGACACGCCATACCTCTCCTCAAGTTCTTTCAACGACACGCCCCCAAGATAAATTTCGGAGTCATCGTGCGACGTAAAATACTTCCAATCACGCTTCGCGCTGGAAAATTCTACGATCGGATTTCCATATTCAGCCTCCGATTCTCCGTAGAAAACGAGCGGGATGTTGTAGCGAAGCGCCTGTTTTGGTGCGAGACCCTTTTGTCCGAGAATGAAAGGCTGGAACGGGTGGAATAGCTTTTCGATAGCAAGCCGCGCGAGAAGACGATGCGTACGGCCGCTCGGTGTCGTGAGATGGTTATCAAATCCTGCGTGAATCCATTTCTGGAAATTACTCCACCCCCATGGCGTGTAAATGGCGGGCGCCCACGTGACCGTCAAAGGATGCATCCCGTACTTATATTTCAGAATGTGCGCCGCCATAAAACTGTCCTTTCCGCCGGATCCGGGTACGAGACAGTCGTACGAACTGTCACTCGATCGATGTTTGTCGCAGAGCGCTCTGAGTTCGGCATCGCGCGCTTCCCAGTCGATTACCTCTTTCTTTTTTTGAGTCGTCTTGCACGCGTCGCAAATACCGTCCTCGCCGATGTTTAGTGTCTCCTTCGGTGTATCTGGCGCATTCTTAAATTCGATGCTCGAGCTCGGGCGTTGATTTGACATCACGCAGACAGTGCAAAATTTTACGTCGAGGGGAAGGCCGTACATTCCTTTTTCGTTTGCCATAGGAAGGCATGATACCACTCTTCGGTATTCTCATCGAGACGGCGCTACAAGGAAGAATGCGGGCCGGACTACCCCAGAGTATCTATGAAATTCTTCAACAGACGCTTGCCCATTTCCCCGCTTTTCTCCGGATGAAACTGCGTACCGAGAATAGCGCCGCTTTGCACTATCGCACAGTAGTCAGTCTCCCCGTACGTGGTTTTCGCAAGCACATGTTCGGGAGAGGCAGGTCGAATAATGTACGAGTGCACAAAGTACATGAACGGATTCTCGAGCCCCGCAAAAAGAGGGTCAGCGCTTTTATTGTTTGAAGGCGCAATCTCTTGCCAACCGATAATCGGAACGGTTGCATCAGGTGCAATAGTGGAAAAATGAACGACTTCTCCCGCAATGAATCCGAGACCCTCATGCTCGCCGAATTCATGGCCTTTTTCTAAAAAGAGCTGCGCACCGAGACAGATTCCGAGCATCGGCACGTTTCGTGTCGCCGCATCTTTCAGTGTTTCGATGAGATTACGCACACGCAGCCCTTCCATTCCTGCGGCAAAAGCGCCGACGCCGGGAAGCACGATTGCATCCGCGGAAGCTATCACTTCTTTTTCCTCTGTAATCGTGACGGAACACAGCGGCGAAAATGCTCGGCGCAAGCTCCCGAGGTTCCCAACGCCATAATCAATTATTGCTACGTTTTTCATGGTCGAATTGTATAGCCGCTGTTTTGCAGTGTGTTCTTAACGTCGGAAATAAAATGAAGGCCGTAATGGAATATCGAAGAGGCCGAAGGGGCTCGCACACCAGAATTTACAATTGAAAGAATATCGTGCGGAGAACCGGCGCCACCATGCACTATTAATGGAACGCTCGCTTTTGCCTGTACCTCCTGTATTAGATCGAGATCGTACCCCGCGCGTGTGCCGTCGGTATCGACGGAGGTAAGTAGAATCTCTCCTGCGCCGCGCTCAATACCTTCTGTAATCCATTCCACAACATCGCGGCCGGAGTGCTCGCGCCCGCCGTCGGTGAGAGCCTCCCACCCGCCGCTTTGCCTCCGTTTTGCTTCAACAGAGAGCACAATGCACTGCGAACCAAATACATGCGCAGCTTCTGAAAGAAAATTTGGCTCGCGCAGAGCGTGCGTATTGATTGCAATCTTATCGGCGCCGCATCGCAATGCTTCCTGAATGTCGTGAATTGAACGAATGCCGCCGCCGACAGTGAGCGGGATGAAGAGCTGTTCTGAAACGGCGCGAAGCTGTTCGAAATCAAGATTGCGCTCGTATAAACTCGCGACAATATCGATATAGATCATCTCATCGATACCTTCCGCATAGTACTTCTCCGCAAGTACTTTAGGATCGCCAATAACGCGCAACCCTTCAGAGCGTACCGTTTTCACGACATTGGGCCCCTTGATATCCAAGCGGGCAATTATGCGCACATTTGCAGACATACATCTATACTGTACCCTACAGATTCCATGAGTAAAATTCCCCTCAAAGCATGCTTCCATTTGCAGCGGCGATTCGCCTATGTCGGCCACGAGATCGCAGTCCTTCTCAAAGAACGCCACGGTATAACCGATTTTTGCGGCTATGTTTTCACGCGCGGGAGCTACGAATTCCTCAAAAATCAAACAGATGTTACCTACTCCTCCCTTCTTCTTGATGATGATGTGCACGCGGGATTCGAAAACGAAATCCTCGACTGGGACTTCCTCAACTCACTCGAAAAAGACTTCGGCCTTCCTACTCTGTGGCCGTATCTTGAAATTGACCGGATAGTCCGCTATGGACAACTCCTGCGCGAATACCCGCACAACACCCCCTCGTATTCACACCATCAAATGCTGCAAATACTGCAAAAGAAAGCGCGAGCCGTGATCGAATTCCTCGAACGCGAAAAGCCTGATTTTATTTTTTATTCGGCAATCGGCGCGACGGCAAGCCTGTTGATGTACCATATTGCAAAGAAAAAAGGGATTAAAGTTTTACACCTCCTGACTCCTCGGATTAAATCAGAGCAACTCTTGAGCGAACACTACAGCATGTTCACCGGCTTTGAGAATATAGAGCCAAGCGAGGACGAGCGTACGCGAGCGCGTACCTTTATTGCAGAATTTCGCACAAAGCCTGCGCCCTACACAGTCATTGATTCAATCCTCGAAAAGCCGCTTAGTCGCTTCCTGCATTTTAAATTCCTCATTCCCCGCCGCCTTATCGCCTCAGTACAGTTTTCTATCACGCAGTGGACGTCATATTTTAATGATCCCGCAAGGCACGATTACTCCACGATCAAGCCGTGGAATCTCGCATTTGACCGTGCGCGCCGCAAACTGCGCATCCTCATCGGCTATGACGATCTCTACGATACTCCAACAGAGGGAGAAAACTACGCATACTATCCGCTTCACATGGAACCCGAAGTCGTAACGATGCTTTATGCGCCGATCTACAATGACCAGCTCTGGGTCGCGAAACAAATCGCGAAATCCCTTCCTGTCGGCTACACATTATATATAAAGGAACATTTGGCGATGTTCGGCTTCCGCACGCGTGCGTTTTATAAGGAATTAAAAAAGATTCCGAACGTCAAATTAATTAGCCCGACGGTATCAAGCTTCGATCTCATTAAGGACGCGAAAATCATCACGAACCTCACGGGCACAGTCGGATGGGAGGCGCTCCTGATGCAAAAGCCCGTTATTACCTTTGGCGATATTTTCTACAACGTACTCTCGGGTACAAAACAATGCACTGACATCTCCCAGCTTCCCCACCTCATCAAGGAGCAACTTACCTCCCATGCGCACGACGAAGAAGAGCTCGTTGAGTTTATCGCAAAAGTATTTCACGAGAGCATCCCCCTTGATCTTGTCGACATTTGGGAACGCGAGCGCGGTGCAAGCGTGCGGGAAAGGCGCGCTGAACTCATCCCGCTTATTGATCTCATCTACGCAAAAGCGACGCGCTAGACACTGCGCATTTTTCGTCGTAACGTGCGCCCATGAAAAGACCTCGCGTGCTCGCGATTATTCCCGCCCGCGGCGGCTCCAAACGGATTGAGGGTAAAAACGCCCGTCCTTTCTGTGGCAAGCCCCTCATTGCGCATACGATAGAGCAGGCAAAATCGCTCACCTTTGTTGATCGCGTTATCGTGGACACGGACTCCCGTTCGCTCGCGGATATTGCAGAACAAAACGGAATTCCAGTTCCATATCTACGACCGTCGAATCTCGCTCGGGATACGAGTCAGGTCATAGAAAGCATACTGCACCTCCTTGCGCGTTTGAAATCCGAAGAACACTACGTTCCCGATTACATCCTCATTCTTCAGACAACGTCGCCCCTTCGCGAGATTTCGGATATCACCGCCTGCTGGAAACTCTTGCAAAAAGGAGGGGCTACAACCGTACTTACCGTCGCGCGCACGCATCCGCGCCTCTATCACCTCGACACAAAAGGATTTATCTCGCTTGCAAACAAATCTGAAACAAAATCGACGAACATGCAGGCATGGCCGAAAGGCTACCTTCTCAACGGATGTTTTGCCTATATCGTAGAAACAAAAGCACTCCTCAAGGAGCGCGCGATCATTACAAAGAAGACAAAGGCGATCGTGTGCCCCGCGTGGCGCTCGGTCGATCTCGATACACCTGAGGACTGGGTCATTGCGGAATTGCTGTATACAAATCGCGAAGCAATTGCGAAGCAGATACAAACATTTTCCTAATATGAAGATCGGTGTCATTGGATTGGGATCTATCGGGGAGCGCCATGTGCGCAATATCCATAAAAAGTATCCCCGCGCGTCGATTGATATCCTGACAAAGCGAACGAAGTGGCCTGAAGCGACTTCTCAGATACGCCTTGTATACGATGCCTCTGAATTCTATGCAACGAAACATGAGGTGTATTTCATCACAAACGAAACCGCACTCCATACGGAGACCATCCTGCGCTGCCTGAAACAAAAACCGCGCGGTATTTTTGTCGAAAAGCCGCTCGCGCATACTTCGCGCGACATCGCCCGAATTCGCACTGCCCTAAAAAAATCCCCCACCGTGTTATATGTCGGGTACTGTCTGCAATTTTATAAACCGCTTATTCAACTTAAGAAATTAATCCGTACGGGAAAAATCGGTGACGTACTTTCAATTCGTGCGTCCGTGGGGCAGGATTTGCGCACGTGGCGAAACGATTCGAGCCTACATCGCTATTCTGCAGATTCAACGCGCGGGGGCGGCGTCGTGCTCGATCTCATCCATGAATTGAACTACCCCGCATGGCTTTTAGAAGAGCCCCTTATCTTTATTGCGGGGTTTGCGGCGCGCATTTCA
>CAYMRY010000060.1:0-5750 GCA_964393065.1 uncultured Candidatus Saccharibacteria bacterium | reverse complement strand
GTGATTTCATTGCACTCATCGTACCTCTCTTTATCCGCACCAATGATGGACATCGTAAGTCCATCATTTATAATTGTTTCATGTCAGAGTTATTCCACGTCCTTAACCGAGGCGTCGAAAAACGCGAATTATTCCTTGATAATCGTGATCGAGCACGCTTTGTGCACGATATGTACGAATTTAACAGAACGAGCCCTGCAGGTAATGCGTACCGCAGTTTTGCAATGATGGACATCGTAGGTCCATCATGGACTCCAGAGGAGTCTCGATCCGACAAAACTGAGAAGAAATTAGTTACCATTCACGCCTGGTGTCTGATGGGTAATCACTACCATTTACTCCTCTCTGAAAAAACAGACGGTGGCTTATCCGCGTTCATCCGTAAACTCAATGTAGGATATGCGAAATATTTTAACGAGCGTTACAAACGATCAGGAACCCTCTTTCAAGGCCGCACCAAAAAAGTCCTCGTGGAACGCGAGGCGCATTTTCTCCATATATTGCATTATATTCACTTAAACCCTTTGGATTTTCTTCAAGAAACACTTACCTGGCGTACCGGAAAGATTCGGAACCACAAGCGGGCCCTTGAGCATCTCGAGTCGTATCGGTGGAGTAGCCTTCTCGATTATTGTAAACAGAGAAATTTTCCCTCTGTTATAGATACTGATCTTTTTTCCGAAATTTTTCCTCAATACAAACGCAGTGTCACCCAGTATCTCCGCGATCTAGACACCCTGCCATTGAATACTACCATTACGCTTGAATGATGGACCTACGATGTCCATCATTATTCTGGGAGGTTTTCAAAAAAGGGGCGATAGAGATCCTCTTTGGGATCGATCAAAAGTTCGTTGCGGTCAACCGAATTGCAATAAGTGACTCGTGCATCGGTAATGATACAGAGCGGCTGTTGCTCTTTTCCCTCGCCCATCTCAAGTACGGCCGCCGTCGCTAAACTGTCAGCGACGTCGGTGCGCGATAGTTTTAATTCGCGACCAAAGATATCCGGCGTTCCACGGTAGTCGCGAATACCCTGGAAACCCGCATAGCCAAGCGCCACGCCAACGACGCCTGCGCGAAGCGGAAGGAGTCGGCTGTCGGTGATGAGGACGCCGAGGTGGGTAAGATTAAAGCGCCGCATCAGTTTTGCACGCATCTCTTCTGCTGCTGCAAAACTATCGCGCGGCAAAAGCACTAATTTTCCATCGGCATTTGATTCGTCTACCCCTGCGGATGCCATTACAGCGCCATCCTTAATCGTCAGCCACGTGTACTTCGTACGCATCATAAAGGTACTTTCTGCATTTATGATTTCTTCTCGATCCTCGATGGATGCAGTGCGCCCTTCGCCAAGGGCAACAATTTTCGATGTTATGACAAGTATGGATCGGTCTTCAAATGCAGGGACATGTTCGATAACAAATTGCTCCAAGTCCTCTCCTTCCTTAAAAACGCGAGTGTGAATCGGCGTAACTATCATGCGAGCGACTATACCACAAAAAGTTACCCCTCGTCCGCGCATGTCGAACGAGGGGCTGTGACGCCTAGGCGTCGTTGCAAGCCTCCAACTGATCGAGATAGACAAGGAAAATTTTTGCCCCGGCATCCGAAAGAACTCGTTCGGAGCTCAGCCTCGGACACGCAGATAGCGCAGCCTGCGGCTCCTTGAGCGCCACTCGAATGAGAGGCATCGCTCTGAGTCGAATATCGAGAGGAGTTTTCCTCAACTCCCGATGCATCCGCTCAATTTCTTTGAGATCCCACACTGACAGGGAATCTTTTTTATTCGCAACCTTCATTACCTCTTCTCCTTAACGTTGAAGATATATCGAACGTAACACACGCAAGCGTAACTGTCTATAGGCTAGCCCACCTTATAGTCTGATTTTAACTTCTTAATATCTCCATTAAACACTAATTTCATCTCTTTTGATTTCTCTTTCTTCCCTTTTTCGACAACATCCTTCATGTGCCAGCGGCTTTTACGCGCTTCGACGGGATGCTTCAGCTCTTCAAACACAACTTGGCAGATACGCTCTCCGGGATGAAGCTGAATGACTTGCGAGCGCGTGTTGTTGCGAATCGGAAGGGTGAGCGGCCCTTCGTAGCCGGAATCGATAATGCCGGTCAAATCCACGGAGAGACCCTTACGATTAACCGACGAGCGCGGGTAGAGAATTGCCATCAAATCATTCGGAATCTTGATCGTCTCAAATGTGGATACAAGCACGTATTCCTGCGGCAAGAGATCAAACACCTGCCCCTGCTCAAGTTCTGTTACATCAAAATATTCCGGCCCGTGATCCTTCAGGGGATCAATCATCATCGCCTCGCGCCCTTTTGCGGTCATCTGCCAAGACTTTGGGATGAGAAAGGTAAAGCCAAGACGCAAATCTACCGCATGCGCCTGCACCTGAAACTGATCCAAGTTAGGGCTAAATACAATATTCTTCTCTTTTACACGCTGCAGTATTTCATCCTTCGTGAGTATTGCCATGCGGGACAGTATACCTTCAGATTTCCAGGCGTCGAATAGAGGACTTCCCTACCTAGGGAGTACTTGATAGGCTGCACCGAGGCAGCATTCACGCTGCATATCGGAGGAGTTACATGGAGCGTTCTCAAAGTGATCTCAACTATCAGACAGTCGCCTACTTCACCGGCATCCATATTCTGGGCCTTGTTGGGCTCTGGTATGCCGTTACGACAGCACAAAGCTCTGTCATCTGGTTTGCCGTTGCCTACTTCTTTTTCGGGCATCTGGCTATCACCTGCGGGGCGCATCGACTCTACTCGCATGAATCGTACAAAGCGACATTAGCGCTTCAATACGCGTATGTCCTCGGCTTCTCAGCCGTCGCGCAAGGACCACTAATCTGGTGGGTTGGAAAGCATCGCGAACATCATGCGCATACCGATGAGGATGCGGACCCACACAGTCCGCTCAAAAACTTCTTTCATGGTCACATGGGCTGGCTCCTTACCAAAAGAGGAATGGCACCATCACCGGGAAAGTATGTCAGACATTTCAGCCGTGATGGTGGAAATCGCTATCGGCCCGCCATCTGGCAGATGCAGCACTACCGCACGATAATCGCACTCATGGCTTTTGGAGTTCCAACGCTAGCTGGAGGCCTCTTTGGCGACTGGATAGGTGGACTCTTCGTCGGGGCGTTCGCTCGTCTGATGCTTCAGTACCATCTAACCTGGATTGTAAATTCGGCAGGGCATCGGTTTGGCACGCACCGCGGCGCGAGCGCGACCAATATCTGGCTCCTCGCCATTCCAACGGTCGGCGAATCGTTCCATGCGAATCATCACGTAGATCCGGGTAAGTATCGGCTCGGCCGACACTGGTACGATATCGATCTCGGTTATTACCTTATCGAGTTCTGTATCGTCGTTGGCCTTGCGGACCGATCGCGAAAACTATCCAGCTGACTCACGCCACGCAAATCCTGGAGAGACGCACTCTTCAGGATTCTTTTTTTACAGCACAATCTGAAGTCCTTTTATTGCTTCCTGCGGTTTGTACTGATCAGCAAATGCAGCCACCATGTGCTCCACGAGTTTTACATCCTTCTTTTCGGCGCGGTCGTAGGAATTTTTGGGGAGTGCAATTTTGATCGGTTTATGAGCGTTTTTTCGCTTCAACATCTCCTTCACTGCGTCGTACTGATTGTCATAGATATGCGCATTGGAAATCGAATGCGAGTAGATACCGGGCGTCACACCGAGTTTCTGCGCGAGCATCATCTGGAGGAGCGCAAAGCCGGCAACGTCCGATGGAAACCCGAGGACCATATCATTGGAGCGCACGATGTTGTGCAAATTGAGCCTGCCGCCGATGATGTTTACTGTAAAGGAAAACGGACACGGGACATTCTTGCGATTGGTGACGCCGAGGCCATCGCCCGAAGGATCCCAGGTAATAATTACACCGTGACGTGACGTTGGCTCTGCTTTTAAGTGCTTCATCAGGAGCCCAAGCTGGTCGCGCCCGAAGTGTTTGCGCCACCTATAGCCGTAGGCTACGGTGACGACGTCGGCTGGATTTGTAAAAATGTCCCAAATCTTGGTGAAATCGCGCAAAAAATCTGCGGGCTTCCTAGCGCCCGAGACAAACCAAATCTGCTCCGCCACAAACATCTTGACCGGGATTTTGCGAAGCGTAAGGAGCGGAAATCCCTCCTTTTCAATATCAATTGAGAAATGCATCCCCGGAATCGCCTTCACCTCGTGCTTGGTGCGTGCATTCACTTCAGGCACCCCTTCTTTGACGATCCGCTTCAACATGTCCTGATAGATGGCATCGAATTTTGTCATGGCGAAAGTATATATCACAGCTGATTATCGGTATATACTCACTTCATAGTATGAAAAAACTGTACGTTGGTTGTTCCCTTCTTCACGCTCCTGAAACATTTCGGAGTTCAGTCGCCAATATCAAAGACACTTTGCGAAGGGAATTTGATGTACTCGAGTTTATCCCGGTGACTGAAGGTACGCCGTCTCTGGTTTACAAGAACGATATTCATGTACAGGTCGCGATTTGCGATTTATTTCTCGCTGTTTGCGACTATCCATCCCTTGGTCTCGGCTACGAAATGGGTGTGGCTATCGAAAAATATGGTAAACCAACGCTAGGAATCGCCCAAAGTGATTCGTCGGTAAGTCGGTTAATTCAAGGGATTGAGGTTCCTCATTTTAAATTTCGGCGATATTCACAAATGTCAGAAGTACCGACACTTTTAAAGGAATTTACCATGCAATTAATATGATCAACTATCCATACCTACCCGAAGGTCGCACGATTCTGTACGTCCCGGTTCACAATGCTTTTATGCAGGAGGCACGAACGGTTGCACTCGCAGAATCGCTTGATAATGCGGTGAAAACAGGGTCGGTCATAGTGAAAGATGAAGTCATCATCGGACGCGGTGCAAATGGCAGCGACTACCACAAGACACATGTGTGTGAACGCGTCAGATTAGGGAGCAAAACAGGCGAAGATTACGGCAAATGCGAAGGGTGTCATCCTAAAAACCACAGCGAGCCTCGCGCAATTGCGAATGCAGTGGCGAGTGGTAACGCGACTGAGGGAGCCGATCTGTACCTCTGGGGTCATTGGTGGTGCTGCGAGCCGTGCTGGAATGCGATTACTGCGGGTGGCATTCTACAGGTCTACCTCCTCGAAGGCAGCGAGAAGCTCTTTAATAAAGATTCCACGGAGAATATCCTCGGAAAATGGTGAAGTCGAACAGCCGACGGTTGACGACAACCGCCGGCTGTTTCTTATACGAATACGCACCGCACACCGGTTGGTAATGCGCGTATAATTCACCCATGGATTTCGATGAATACGAAAAACTGGCTAGTCGCACAGGAGTGTTCGAGGGCAAGGTTGCCGAAAATCCGTTGATGTATCTTGGGCTGGGTGTAACGAGCGAAGCGGGCGAAGTCGCGGACAAAATCAAGAAAATCATGCGCAACGATCAGGGGGTCATTTCCACGGAAAGAAAAGAGGCACTCAAATTCGAATTAGGAGATGTTCTTTGGTACCTCTCGCAAATTTCTCGTCAAATAGGAATACCATTTTCTGGAGTCGCAACGGCAAATATTGAGAAACTTGCGGACCGCGCAAAGCGCAACGTTATTTCAAGTGACGGAGACAACCGATAAATGCGTATGATTTAGCTACCAAATTACCTATGATGGACCTACGATGTCCATCATTTATTTTTAAA
>CAYMRY010000059.1:0-6097 GCA_964393065.1 uncultured Candidatus Saccharibacteria bacterium | reverse complement strand
TATGTCCAAATTCGCCATTATTGAGACCGGCTCGAAGCAGTACCTCGTCAAAGACGGGGACGTTATTATGGTTGAAACCCTCAAGAGCGCAGAAGGGGAAAAGCCTGGTAAGGGTGCAAAAGTCAGCTTTGATAAGGTTCTCCTCGTAGCTGACGGCGACAAGCTCCAGGTGGGTAAGCCAAACGTGGAAGGAGCTCAAGTAAGCGGCGTTATCACCGAAGAAGGCCGGGAGGCCAAAGTTACCGTTCTTCGCTACCGCCAAAAGTCACGCTACTCCAAAAAGAAGGGTCACCGACAACCGTACACTAAAGTTAAGATCAGCCTCTAGGCTCAAAACCACCCCAGACGGGGTGGTTTTGTTATGAAGGAGAGTGATTTTCGCCCATGCTTGTGCTACCATGGCTCAACATGGCCACAGAAACCCACGCAATCGCTGAAGTAGCAGGACACGCCGCAGAAGCTGCTCCTCACGCGGAGGGCGGCATTCATATCGCGCTTGCCGCAGAGCGCCTCGGTGATTTTCTCGGTCTTCCGATTACGAACACCCTCCTCACGAGCTGGATTGTCATGGCACTCCTTATCTCAGTAGGTTTTATTGCGGGGAGCCGCGTTACATTGATCCCCAGCCGACTGCAGCTTCTCTTTGAGATGGCATTTGAGTATGTATACGATTTCATGGCTAAAATCCTCGAAGATCGATCTATCGCCCGTCGCTACTTTCCGCTACTGATGACCCTCTTTCTGTTTATTTTTGCTTCAAACGCGCTCGAATTCACACCGGGAATCGGCAGTATTACGTTCCATACTGAAGAAGGCATTGTCCCGCTGCTACGATCGGTCAACACCGATCTCAACGTCACCCTCGCGCTCACCATCATTACGGTTATTGTGATTGAACTTGCCGGCATTTTCGCACTCGGACTCTTCCGGTATGGCTCGAAATTTATCAATTTTTCTTCGCCCCTAAACTTCGCTGTCGGCATTATTGAGCTCGTCTCTGAAGCAGGGCGCCTCGTGTCATTCTCATTTCGACTTTTCGGCAATATTTTTGCCGGTGAAGTCCTTATCGCCGTTGCGGCATTCTTTATGCCCTATGTGTTACCCGTCCCCCTCATGGCATTTGAGTTCTTCGTTGGATTCATACAAGCGGCAGTCTTTGCAATGCTCACGCTTTTCTTCATTAAAATGGCGATCACACCACCGCATACAAGCCATTCTGAAGCGCACTAATCAAAGGAACAATAGGCGCGCCATCCATTGAAACTCTGTGCCCGCAATTGATACGTGATACCCGATACGTGGTACGTCATTGTGCCCATGCGTGAGGTTGAAAAATGGCTATATTCATATATAATCGCCGCATAATCCCTTTAGTAACTATAGGTACAATTCTCATATGGATATCGAATCAGCAAAATTACTAGGTATGGCTATAGCAGCTGGTTTGGGCGTGCTCGGCCCCGCTATCGGCGTAGGTATGATCGGCTCGCGCGCCATGGAAGCAATCGGTCGCAACCCTGAAGCGTCTGACAAAGTTGTCTCCAACATGATTCTCGCTATCGTGTTTGCAGAAGCGCTTGGTATTCTTGCGCTTGTCGTAAGCTTCATCATCAAATTCGTATAACAATCCGGGCAAGCGTTTTCGAGGTAGTACTCAAACGCAGCTCGGAAGCATCCACGTATGAACGAACTCTTTGCCGCTTTTGGCCTTAATTGGAAACTTCTCCTCATACAATCGATTAATTTCGGTTTGCTCCTTTTGATTTTGTGGCGCTACTTGTACACACCGGTCCTCGCCATGATCGACGAGCGTCGCGAGAAAATTGCCGAGAGCGTGGAAAAGGCACAAGCTGCAGATCGTCGCCTTGAAGAGGCTGATCTTGAAGGCAGGGGACTCGTTGCGAGCGCTTCGAAAGAAGCAGAAGTGCTTGTTGCTTCAGCGCGCAAGCGTGCCGAATCACAGGCACTTGAAATCGAGAAGGATGCAAACGACCGCGCACTGCGGCTTCTTGCAGATGCTTCCGCGCGCGCAGAAGAAGCTCGACGTCAGGCACTGAGTGCGGGACAAAAGGAAATTGCACGGGTAGCTATGCTCGCTGCAGAAAAACTACTTAACGAAAAGCACTCATAATAGCGATATGATGGAACAAGCCTACGCACAAGCACTCTACGAGCTGATCCAAAAGGGGGACAAACCGAAGGATGCGGTCACGAAAATCCACTCTGCGCTCGTGCGCCGTGGTCGCTCTGCACTTATGCCCGCTGTTGGAAAAGCGTTTGAGCGACTCGCTCAACGGGAGGCTATGAAAAATCGCTCGGTGCTTCTCGTTGCACGCAAAAGTGACGAAGCGAAGGCTCGAAAAGAAAGCGGCGCCGCTGATGCAGAACTGAAGATTGATGAGACACTAATTGGCGGTTGGAAACTTTTTGACAAAGGAGAATTGATCGACGAAAGCTGGAAATCCGCCCTGCTTTCTATTTACCATAACGCTACCAATTAACTGCACACCACTATGGACGCATCAATCATTGAGAAAATTGTGAAGGAAATTGAACATTTTGCACCGAAAGGTGGTGGTGTTGCCGTTGGTCGTGTTACGGCAGTCGGCGATGGCGTCGTCGCAATTGACGGTCTCTCCGGCGCGGTGATGGCTGAAGTAGTTGAATTTGAAGAGAAGGCAGGTAAAACACTCGAGACATCGATGCGGGATACGGGCGTCCTTCTTGGCCTCGTACTCAACCTCGAAGAAGATGGCGTTCGTGCGGTTATTTTGGGCGACTCTTCGCGCGTCGCCGAGGGTATGACCGTTAAGTCTACCGGCAAAATTCTCTCGGTACCCTCTGGCGATGAACTGCTCGGACGAGTCGTGGACTCTCTTGGAAATCCGATCGACGGCAAGGGTCCGTTCAAAAAGCCAACGATGATGCCTGTCGAGCGCGAAGCTTACGGTGTTATTGATCGAAAGTCTGTCACCGTACCACTTCAAACTGGTATCAAGTCAATCGACGCGATGATTCCGATTGGACGCGGTCAGCGCGAACTTATCATCGGCGATCGTTCGACGGGTAAGACTACGGTTGCAATCGACACCATCATCAATCAGAAATACGAGCCAGAAGGGAAGCGTCCTGTCTGCGTCTACGTTGCGATCGGTCAAAAAGACTCGAAGACCGCGCGAATCGTGCAGCAACTCAAAGACAACGACGCGTTTGCCTACACGGTTGTCGTCGATGCTTCGGCCTCAACTCCTGCAGCGCTTCAATATTTGGCACCATTCTCCGGAGTCGCCATCGGAGAGTATTTCATGGATAAAGGCATGGACGTGCTTGTCGTCTACGACGATCTTTCGAAGCAGGCGGTTGCGTATCGTCAGCTCTCGCTCCTCCTTCGTCGCCCACCAGGTCGCGAAGCATACCCTGGTGATGTGTTCTACTTGCACTCACGCCTTCTCGAACGATCAGCGCGTCTTTCCGATGAAAAGGGTGGGGGATCGCTTACTGCGCTTCCGATTATCGAAACGCAGGAAGGTGATATCTCGGGATACATTCCAACCAACGTCATTTCAATTACCGACGGTCAAATCTTTCTTGAAACGGGACTCTTTAACAAGGGTGTCCGTCCTGCGATCAACGTCGGTGATTCCGTTTCTCGCGTCGGCTCCGCTGCACAGACGAAGGCTATGAAGAGCGTCGCGGGAACACTGAAACTTGAACTTGCGCAGTTCCGCGAACTCGAAGCATTCATGCAGTTCGCATCCGACTTGGATAAGGCCACGGCCGATCGTATCGCTTCCGGTCAGCGTATGGTGGAGGTCTTGAAGCAAGTAAATGGCGCACCAATGCCGATTGAGCAACAAGTTGTTGACCTCTATGCAGCGGTGAACAAAATGTATCTCGATGTTCCACTTCCAAAAATCAAGAAGGCTGAAGCTGCGTGGCTTGAATTCCTCAACGCAAGCCATTCCGATCTTCTTGTTGGCATCAAATCTACCGGCACAGTCTCTGATGATGCCAAGAAAACACTGAACGCCGCAATGGAAGCCTTCCGCGACGCACACAAGGAATATTTCGCCTAAATGATAGAAGCGTCTAGTATCGCGTATTCCACTTGATACTTGATACCTGCTACTTGATACTTATCTTACTCATATGGCCCTCAAAGACATCAAACTTAAGATTCAGTCCGTCAAAAAGACCTCGACCGTCACTCGGGCGATGGAGGCTGTGTCTGCAGTGAAGATGCGTAAGGCGCAAGAAAGAGCGCTCGGTGGTCGTGCCTATGCCGCGGCAGCACTTACCATTCTTGAAAAGCTTTCCGGTTCACAAGAAATAAAGATGCACCCGCTTGCGGCGACAAGGCCGGGAAAGACATGTGTCGTTCTCATCACGAGCGACAAGGGTCTAGCAGGAGCGCTTAACTCCAATGTACTTCGTGCTACCGAACGTGAACTGGAATCACGCGGACTCGGGAAAGAAGATGTTGTTTTTCTTGCACTTGGTAGGAGGGGAGGAGACTACTTTCTCAACCGCGGATACGACGTGCGCGCAAAGCACGAAAACGTAAGCGATAGCATCTCAGAGGCGGATATGCATTTTGTGACCGATGCCGTACTTTCCATGCACGCATCGGGAATGATTACGTCGTGCATTCTGATTTACATGAACTTTATCTCGACGTTTGAGCAGAAGCCCGCAGTCCGCCAGATTCTCCCTCTTACCCCAGCGCTTATCCACGAGATGGTGCAGGGTATTGTACCTGCAAAAGGGAAGTACGCTGGAGTTGCGGCCGGGGAAACTCATGTGAGCGCAACCTACACCATCGAGCCAGATGCAGAGAGCATCATACACCTCCTCATGCCACGACTTTTGAATATCGCTGTCTATCATGCACTCCTTGAGGCAAAAGCCTCGGAACACTCAGCGCGTATGGTGGCGATGAAGTCGGCAACTGATAAAGCAAAAGACATGGTCAAACTGCTCACCCGCAAATTCAACAAAGTCCGACAAGCTGCTATCACCCGTGAAGTGTCTGAAATCACCTCGGGAATTGAGGCGATGAAATAATATGATGAAAAATAATCCTGCATTGTTTGTTGCCATTTATGCGGTGGTAATTTTCTTATACTTATACTTTGTCGAGGGCTCCATTATTCCGGAACAAAATGATTTGGTAAATGCTATTGTTTCAGGATTACTTGCGGGCATTGTCGCGTTCGCCTTAAAATACGTGATCGAAAAATAGCTTGATAATTAGCCATTATTTTTATACACTGCATCTTATGAAAGGCACCATCACCCAAATTATCGGCCCGGTTGTAGACGTCCGTTTTGACGAGAATTTGCCGGCAATTCAAAACGCGCTCGAAGTAAGCCACAAAGGCTCAAAGCTTGTGCTTGAGGTCGTGCAACACCTCGGACTCAACCGCGCTCGCTGCATTTCGATGGGCGACACTTCAGGTCTTGCCCGCGAAACCGAAGTCACCGACACTGGTGCTCCGATTTCGGTGCCGGTAGGGGAGGCTTCTCTTGGCCGCATGTTCAACGTGGTGGGCGAACCTATCGATGGTATTCCTGCTCCAAAAAATCCGAAGCGTAATCCGATTCACGCAAAACCACCAGAATTCACTCGTCAATCAACAAAGGCGGAGGTTTTCGAAACCGGCATCAAAGCAATCGACCTCATGACACCGTTTATCAAGGGCGGTAAGGTTGGTCTCTTTGGCGGTGCTGGCGTCGGCAAGACCGTTCTCATTCAGGAACTCATTCACAATGTCGCATCCGAGCATGGTGGCTACTCAGTTTTTGCTGGTGTTGGTGAGCGTGTGCGCGAAGGAAATGACCTCTATCACGAAATGAAAGACTCAGGAGTTCTTGATAAGACTGCACTCGTATTCGGACAGATGAACGAAGTGCCTGGCGCACGTGCACGTGTCGCACTCTCAGGCCTCACCATGGCAGAAGCATTCCGCGACGAAGGCGGCAAAGACGTCCTCTTCTTTATGGACAACGTCTTTCGTTTTGTTCAGGCAGGCTCCGAGGTCTCCTCGCTCCTTGGCCGCGTGCCGTCAGCCGTTGGCTATCAGCCGACGCTTGCAGA
>CAYMRY010000058.1:0-6325 GCA_964393065.1 uncultured Candidatus Saccharibacteria bacterium | reverse complement strand
TCTTTTTTAAGCGGTAGTACATACGAACCCGAATGCTTGTCGGGAAAAATAGACGTTTTCCATGTCGATTTTCCGAGCTTTACCGTCACGCGAATAGAGCCAAAACCTCGCGTCTTCAGTGCATGCTTCTTCTTAATGATCGCTGCCTGTTTAGCATCAACATAGGCAAAATACCACGCGGCCATCCCTGGATACGGGACGACTTTTGAGCGGATTTTGTAGGTGGACATAGGATGATCGTAGCATGTCGTTTGTCAGCTTACGCGATAAGCTTCACACACTTTCCTACCTCACATGGCAACTAGCCAAATCCCTCGGATCGCGTGGCTGACCGCGTGACCATGTTGGCAGATTTGACGACACTCAAGTCCGGCCACCACGAAGTGTCAATTGTCGGAACCGGATGTAGCGGCAAAACGTGACTTGCCTTGCAAAGTACCGCGCCGCCTTGCGCGGCCAAAACTTCTACGACCTTCACCTTACATTTCAATAGGAGAAACGCCGAAGTATTTTGAGAACCCTGCTGAAGCAGTGTTGTTTTTCGAGTACCAAACGAAGCTCGGCGAAGTACCCGCGATGTCGGTACCATACGCTGCCCCGTCCGAGCGGAGACCCTCGACGTGGTTGCTTTCGAGGTAGGGAATGGACGCGATCCCCCAATCTTCCATCCAGACGCCGAGAGTTTGCATACCATCGCCAAAAATTGAGCATCTTTTGATCTGTATATCGTACGAAGAACCGATGAGTATCGCGGCACCACTATGATCAAGAGCGCGTGCTTGGTTGAACTTCTTGATAACGCAGTCGTTTACGAGATTGTCCGTTGGCGGAGTCTGAAGCGCAGACTGGAAAACGAAGCTGTTGCGGTACGAGCTATCGACGGTCGCGTTGCTCACGCGATTGTTACGCGCATTCTGCGCAAAATCGACTCCATAGGTGAAGTTATTGAGCGTTATACGATCGAACTCAGCGTTTTTTACATTCGTCAGTAATATGCCCTGTCCGACGTTGCGGTCACCGCGCTTTACTCCATCTGCCCGCCAGCCGATACCCGTTGCCGTGAAATTCGAAACCTTGACCGGCATGTCGAGGAAATCGAGCTGCTGGTAGATGTCTGAAGGGATCTTGCTCGCTTTGTTCATAGGCTCGCCGGCAATGACCAACCCACGGATATTGGCCGTGCCTATTATGACGTCGTCGATGGTAATTCCCGTCCCAACCTTCGCTTTTATTTCAGGCGGAGCAGCGACCGAACCAAAGTCGCCAGCATAGATCGTAATGCCGTTTCCCACAGAACCAGCGCGTACATGTTTGATTCGTACATCATACGGAGCCGAGAGCCATATCACCCAATTCTGACAGACATCTACCGGACAATCGCTAGACAAAACGTCGCTAGGAAGGTTCGCGAACTTGTTCAGTGCATCAACTTGGATGTTCTCAATGTCGACATCGTGTGGATGCGTCGTCCTGCCCCAGGCATGCGACCCATCAGGATTCGTGATGATACCAGTCCATATTCCGCCCCACTCGACAGAGATAGGAGCGCCAATCTCGTTATCCGCAAGCACATGGATATCGTGCACTTTAACGCGCGAGCTATCACCAGTCACTTCAATCGCCGTATGCCCAGCGTATCCGCCCAGAAGCGTAAGATTCCCGATATCCACGTCGTGGTAACCCTGGCCATTGCCCATATGGCCCACAACCACGTAGTTGCGAGGATAGTCTGCTGACCCGACAGCAATGTTATTGATGGTCATGTTGCGAACGAACGTGCGAGAGCGCATCTGGAAAAGACTCCTTTCATTGCCCATTATGCCCCACTTCTCTCCTCCGGTAAGTTTAGCGTTGATACGCGCACCTTCACCGTCAACACCACTCCCCTCCGGCACGACGAGGCCGGTATCGACTAGTGACAACGCATATGTTTTACCGAGCAGCTTTACCGTCGCACTCGGACTGCTCGTTATGGCGTTGAAAAGTTTACGAAATGACGCAGCATCATCGGTAGTACCATCACCTTTTGCGCCGAACCACTGGGGATACGCACTGAGCGCCCCGGTAAATTTCACGGAGCCATCGCCGTCGAAGACCTTCACGGTGGGCTGCGCTTTGAATTTATCCACCGAGAGCACCGTTCCTGGAGCCAGGCGCAGAATGCCACCATCCATGCAAATAGTGCTGCTCGTCGGAACTGTCAACGTGTTGTCCACTGAAACGTTGCCGGTGATCCGCAACGTCTCATTCGGATGTGTAGCAATCGCCTGCGAGAGCGAGCCACTCGAAATCGGCTTTGAGTAGCCACACAGCAGACTCGTCGGCATAACGTCCACAGTGCACGTTGAATAAGTATATGTCCCTGAGAGCGATGCATTGGTGCACGTACGTTGCTGTGCCACACATGTCTGGCCGGAAGCAACAGACGGCGACTGATAAGCCGTGACCGATGCGCCGCTCTGCACTATAGATTCGTTAAACCTACAGGCGCCCGAAAGCGACAAATCTTGAGGCCGCTCCTGTGGGGGTGGTTTTGGTGGCCTTTCGGCGACTTGCGGCATAAGAATTGAACGTGTCCGTGCGCCAACCAGGCCGTAGCCAGTTGTGGCAGGCGTCCCCGCGCAGATCCCCAACCGCGTGCATTGAAGTTTCTTCACGGCAGCTTCCGTTGCGGCGCCGAAGAAACCAGTATTGTTCCATGCTGCGAGGTAGCCCTGTGCAATGAGAAAATTCTGAAGGCAGACAACGTCCGCACCCTTAGCGCCGCGAGCAAGCGTGCGAGAAAACGTGCAAGCTGGAGTGGAAGATATTTCTAGCTTTGTCTGCCGCTCGATGACCGCAATTTGATTGAGTAGGGCCTGGAGCTGGGCCTGCAGTTCAGCGATGGTCGCGGCGTGGGTAAAGAACGGAAGCGCTACGATAATAAATCCTGTTGTAAACAAACTTTTCATCTCGCTATAATAACATTCGGTTTCCGAGGGACTGTTGTGACCGTGCAGAGTGGATGAATATACTAACGACTGCTCTCTCGAGTTGCAAGCATCGCTCGTTTCTTATAGCACGCATTATTGTCAGACTTGTGCACGGTTTTCTGCTACTGCGGGCATGCTGATATAGTTCCTGAATATTATTCTGAATGTGCAGATCAAGAACTCATATCGTTGTTACAACATATTCCGCCGCGTGCACTACATCTATTTACTCACAATGAGTCGCGCAGCTCATCATGTCTAGCACATTACTCGACAGCGATAACTCGAGGGCAAACGCTTTTATCGCAAATAGGAGGAGCGGGGAAATTTTGTGTATCTCGTACGAAAAACTTTCCGACCCGAGCTCGCGGTTTCGCGCACTTGCGAAACATCGCTCCGCCCTGCAAGTCCCTCACGGAAAGCGCACTGGCGCAGGCTTGGTCAAGAGCTCGAAAATATCTGGGGTCGGCAGACGACGCAATTTTCTCCTCTCGACCCTGATTTTGCGACCTGCCTAGCTGGGCAGGTGACCCGCAAAATCTTGCAAGTCCCTCTCGCAAGAGTGCCCCGCACTCTTGCTCCCCGCTATACAAAAAAAATACAGAAAAATCCGCCACACGGCGGATTTTTCTGTATTTTTGTTGCGGGGGAGGGACTTGCACCCCCGACCTCAAGGTTATGAGCCTTGCGAGCTACTACTGCTCCACCCCGCTATATGGCTTAAAGCTCTACGCTTTCTGCTGAAAACGCATCATACCACACTACACTTTTTCGACAAAATGCATTGCTTCAATCATGAACTGCGCCGTTTCAGTCGATACCTCAAATAAACCCAAACTCACGGAATACGCGCTCATACAAATTCATCACATGATTCTTCTCGCGCTCCGAAATCTTAAATTCGACACCCTCGTGCGCGACGCGGTTGCGCACCTTGTGTGCCTCCCACGCATCATCGATCGAATTAAACTGGGTGCGCGAGACTTGCTTCATCTTCTCCGCAATGGTCTCCCCTTTGTACCCCTGCAGGTCAAGAAGTTCGCTGAGCATAATGTCGGCCTCGAGAATGGCAAGACGCCACTTGTGTTCGTCTTCTGATTTGGCATTTTCAAGAACACGATTCCAACGCATCTGCGTGCGCGGCACATCATCGGCAACGACCGTATGCGCCGCTTTCCTAAACTGCGCCCACTCAGCGCGGCGAATTTCCATGATCCGCATTGCACAGTAAATGATCCCGGCAATAAGAAGGAGCGAAATTAGTGCGGAAAGCGGAAACAGAAGCCCCCATATTTCGAAAACGGTATCTTCAGTCCAGCCGGTTCTGAGTTCCGTCACGATTGAACTCGCGAGCTCTGGGCGTTCGGTAAAGCGCAAGTATTCATCCCCGGGAACTACAATCTCGCTTACCTCTGTATTCACCTCTGCGCCTGATTGATCATTGAGAATGACACTCTCGCGCGTACGCTCGAGGTATGGCGCAGGGGGCGCAACCTGTTGTCCATACGCAGGATACGACTCAGGATATTGGACTCCCTTTATTTCTCCCATCCCCCGATTATACCGCGCAAAAAAGTCTATCCGCGCACCTTCTCAACATCAGCCCCGATAGCAAAGAGCCTCTCTTCGCCCATGTGGGGCGCCATGATCTGGAAACCAAGGGGGAGCTGGCTTTTCCCACGCTGAGCAGTACCGGACGGCACCGACAGAGCGGGAATTCCAGCGAGATTGACCGGTACCGAGAAAATATCTTCCGCGTACATAGCAAGCGGATCAGCGGTCTTCTCGCCGAGCACGAATGCGGGTGCCGGAGTCGTCGGAAGCACAATCGCATCAACGCTCTCAAATGCTTTTTCAAATTCAGCACGAATGAGAGAGCGCACCGCGCGCGCTTTTCGGTAGTACGCATCTGCATAGCCGGAAGACAGCACGAAGGTACCGAGGATGATGCGGCGACGCGCCTCAGGACCAAAACCTTGGCCGCGCGATTTGGTGTAGACATCGGAAATTGTTTCCGCAGGGACCGAGAGTCCATAGCGAATCCCATCGAAGCGCGCGAGGTTTGTTGATACTTCTGCCGGCATGACGATGTAATAGACCGCAAGTCCCTGCGGAAGGGTTGGCATTTCGACATCGCGAATCTCATACCCAATAGCTTTCAGCTTCTCAAGCGTCGCTTCAAATGTGGCGAGGACATCGGGCTCGATTCCGCTTGAAAGAAACGCACGCGGCACGCCGAGAATTCGAGGCGTGCCTGATGATGGACCTACGATGTCCATCATCCTGAGGCTATCAGGAAGTGAGGTACTGTCTTTAGGATCAAATCCTTGTATTGCTTCGTGAATAATTCGAGCGTCTTCGATAGTCTTTGTAAGCGGTCCAATTTGATCCAAGGAAGAGCCCATGGCGATAAGACCACTACGAGAAACGGAGCCGTACGTCGGCTTGAGACCGACAAGACCGCAGTGCGCGGCGGGCTGTCTGATAGAGCCGCCAGTGTCCGATCCGAGGGCGGCCAGCGCCAAATCCCCCGCAACCGCCGCTGCAGAGCCGCCGGATGAGCCACCCGGAACGCGCGTGAGATCATGCGGATTTTTTGACGGTCCGTATGCGGAATTTTCTGTCGAAGAGCCGTGCGCAAACTCGTCCATATTCGTGCGTCCCAACAATACGGCACCCTGTGCGCGCAATTTCTCAATCACCGTCGAATCGTAGCTCGCGCGATAGTTCTCCAAAATTTTCGACGCTGCGCTCGCAACCCTTCCTTTGATCAAAATATTATCCTTTATCGCAAGTGGGATTCCAGTAAGTGGTTTTGACTCGCCGCGCGCAATCATCTCATCCGCTTTTTTTGCCTCCTCGCGTGCAGAATCAGCCCATACTTCGAGATACGCATGGATATCACCATCTTTTCGAGAAATGTTTTCAAGATACGCGTTCGTCAAATCAAGCACTGAAAACTCTTTTGCATCGAGCGACGCACGTGCTTTTGCGATAGTGAGTGAAGATAAATCCATAGTTAGAAAGAAATACGAAATTCTAAGCACGAAATCCTAAACAAATTCGAAATATCAAACTCCAAAATCGAAACGAGATCCGCGTATCTGTTTGTAATGTGTAATTTCATACATTGGAGTTTGTTTAGAATTTCGAGCTTCTTATTTCGTGCTTATGCGCCCTTTGGGCGACTGAGTACTTGCTTCACCACCACCTGATTATCTTTCTGAACCGGCGCTGCATCGAGCAAATCCTTCGTATAGAGACCACTTTCATGCGGTTCGCCATCATCCCGCATAACATTGCGCAGCGATGTGTCATTGGTGACACCTTCCGTCGGTACCTTCTGAATAGTC
>CAYMRY010000057.1:0-6563 GCA_964393065.1 uncultured Candidatus Saccharibacteria bacterium | reverse complement strand
ACGAATCCACTCTGCGGTTGGCTTGAGGCCGTCCTCAAGCGATGTTTTTGGTGACCAGCCGATGACTCTCTTTATTTTTGAGATATCTACTTCGCGGCGCAGTGCGGTGTCAGAGTGTGTTGGCCTGACGGTATATTTGAATTCGCGGCCGTCTCCGTAAAGTTTCCAGATAATCTCGCCCAGTTTGAGGATGGTGTAGTGCGTGTCGTTTCCAATGTTGAAATCTTCGTTTTTGACAGAGGTGTCCCCAGCAAGCGCACGCTCGATTATGGTAACTGTTGCTTCGACAACATCATCGATGTACACAAACGGTCGCGTCGCTTTGTCCGGCTCATCGCCGATAAATTCAAGCGGATACTGGCCGGAGATGACTTTTTCGAGCAGTGCGGGAATCACATGTATGTCGCCCGGTGTTGCGCCTTTTGAGTCTTCGCCGGCACCAAAAATATTATGGTAGCGGATGATCGTGTAGTTCACTCCGTACTCTTCTTGGAATGCGCGGCAGAAGTATTCACCAGCGAGCTTTGAGAAAAAATAGGTATTGGTTGGCGGCCGTATATCGGCAATATCTTTCTCGCTATACGGGAATTGTGGTGGGTGCTGAAAGACACCTGAGCTTGAAGAATAAATAATCCACGGGATTGCATGCACTCTGAGGGCAGGATACACAGCAGCGTCGATTTGCGAATTATTAGTGATGATATCGGCCTTGTGTTCCTTCATGTAGTTCATGGACCCGATGTCTGCTGCAAGATGGAGGACGATATCCGCACCTTCAAGCCCCTTCACGGCCTCGCTCGGGATGCGCAAATCATGATGACGAAAGATAATGTTTTTTGAAAATGAAATTGCGCGCTCTTCGGGCGGGACAATATCAACGGCAATGACACTATGTCCGCGTGCGGCAAGTACTTCCGCTGTACGACTTCCGACATAGCCCGTGCCGCCCGTAACGACGATGGTGCTCATAGTTTAACGAAAGAGAGAGAAAATGAGGCCCGGCTGCGCGATATATTTTTGAGAGACTTTCCACAGATCATGCAAAGCCTTCTTTCCGGAAATATGGCGCTCTGGCCACGAGGAATACCACTCGGGGAGGAGGGGTAACTTTTTTTCGAGTTGCTGATGCTGTGCGTTTGATGCGTAGACACCTGTAAGCAGGGGAAGTGGTGAGTCCTTCGAGTACTCGCGCAAAAATGCGCGCGTGTCTTTGGGAAGGCAATGACCGCCGAAAGATTTGCCGTATCTGAGATATGCGCGGTGATCGAACAGAAATCCAATGATGTCTTCCGTGCGACGAAGACTCTCGGCATCAGTCGGGTGGCCGATTGCGTTGCCAAATTCATTCACAAAGGCGATGCGCGTTGCATTCCAGAGATTTGAAAGATATTTGATGAACGCCGCTTCGCGCGGAGTACCCGTAAAGTTTTTGTGTGCACGTGCACGCCAGATCGCGAAGATGCTTGGCTCCTCGGGGGAATCAGATTTTTTTCCGACGACAAAAAGGTAAGGATCAACACAATCGCCAACCGCTTTTTTCTCGTGGAGAAATTCAGGGACGTAGAAATCAAACGTGAGGCTCGCGAGTGTGTCGGGGATAATCGTTGAGCGGAGGATGACTTTGCCTTGTACTCCTTTCAGCGAATCAAGTGCCGCGCGGATGTTTGAAATATCTTGTACCCCATCCTCGGAGACGCGATCGCCAACGCAGACGATATACCACGTATGTGCCGAATCTTGCGCACGAACGTCCGCGAGGCGCTCCAGCCTGGCATACGTTGCTGCATATTCCGTGTAGTGATGCGGCGGATTCCCCGGGTCAAAATACGACACGTCTTTTCCAAGTAGTGTGAGTGCCAGCGCATTCGCTTGGCCTACCCATCCAAACCCCACAATGACGTATTTCTCGTACATGTAGAGGGAATATAGCATGAATGCATCTTCGCTTGTATAGTGCTCATTATGAAAAAATCCGCCCGAAAAGCTGCTCAAAAGAAGAGGGTCATCAAATGGGTTGCCGTATCCGGTGGATTTGATCCCCTGCACATCGGGCACGTGCGCATGTTTGAGGAAGCCCGCAAATTAGGGGACAAGCTTGTGGTCATATTGAATAACGATCATTGGCTTTGTGCAAAAAAAGGCTTTGCGTTTATGCCGGAGAACGAGCGTGTTGAACTCATAAAATCTTTTCCATTTGTCGATAAGGTGGTATGCACAACCCACGGACCAAATGACCCGGATCGATCGGTGGTTCGCGCGCTTCGTGCGCTCAAGCCCGCTGTTTTTGCAAACGGCGGTGACCGCGACAAGAAAGACGCGGCGAAAGCTTCTTCGTCGCTAAATCCGGAACAAAAAGTATGCCAAGAGCTTGGTATTAAGGTTGTCTACGGTGTCGGGCGCGGTGGCAAGATACAATCATCGTCGTGGATGGTGCGTGATGCATCGCGTGCATTTGCGCGGACGATTCGCCCATGGGGAGAGTTTTATGGTTGGGATAAAGGAGATGGTTGGTATTTGAAAACGATCTATATTCACCCGGGGAAACGCTTGAGTCTCCAATCTCACACGAAAAGAAGCGAGCTGTGGATTCTTGTTGCGGGGGATGCAATGGCGACTATTGGAAAGAAAAAAAGTCAACTTAAACGTGTCCCTCTTTCAATCGGTACGCTATTCGAAGTACCGCAAGGCGCCATTCACAGACTTGAATCCAAACACGGGGGTACGCTTGTAGAAATAGCGCAAGGAGAATTCGATGAGAACGACATTGTTCGACTCGAAGATGACCACGGAAGAGTGTAAGCGCAAGGGGTTTAAAGCGACACTAATACATAGTACTATCCTCAAGTGTCATACAACACCATTCTTCTTCCTACCTATAACGAGCGAAAGAATGTCGGGGTCATCATTCCGGAAATTTTTGCAGCGCACGCTGAGATGCGTGTCGTTGTCGTCGATGATAGTTCTCCCGACGGAACAGGGGATGAGGTACTGCGCCTTGCGAGGGAGTATCCGCATCTCGAGCTTCTTACGCGACAGAAAAAAGAAGGTCTTGGCGTTGCCTATCGCGCGGGAATGCAGTATGTCCTTCAGTGCGGAGATGTCGCGCGTATTATTTTTATGGACGCGGATGGATCGCACGGGGTTGAGTTTCTTGAGCCAATGCTGCAGGCGAGCGAAGAATACGATCTTGTGATCGGTTCTCGGTATATACCTGGCGGAAGTGTTGAAAATTGGGAGCCATGGCGTTATGCGCTTTCTCAATATGGTAATTTGTATGCATGGATCATGACCGGGCTTCCCGTGCGGGACCTTACCTCGGGCTTCCAGTGCTTCCGCGGCGACCTTTTGGAGCGCATGCAACTTGATAGTCTGCAGGCCTCTGGTTATGCGTTTCAGATCGATATTAAATTTCATGCAATACGCGAAGCTGGGGCAAACGCTCGAGAAATTCCAATTCACTTTAAAAACCGTCGTGAAGGCGAATCAAAAATCTCACGGCATATTATTCGCGAGGGTCTCCTTACGCCCCTGAGGCTTTTTCCGCGGCGTTTTACTTCTCGATCATGACAGCATGTACCGTGTGTCGTGGCACTACATCCGCGCTATTTACCAACAAAAACGGGCACGACATTTTTCGCTGTACCGCGTGCGAACTCATGTTCGTCGACCCACTCCCTAGTTCTACGAGTGACGTATATGATGCAAGTTACTTTTCTGGGGCAGAAGGTGGATATGGGTATGTAAATTATGAGGAAGACAAAGAGCCGATGATTCCCGTCTTTCAAAAGTACCTCGCACGAATCGAGCGAGCGGCGGGTAAAAAGGGGACGCTACTCGACGTCGGCGCAGCGACGGGTTTTTTTGTACGGCTCGCTCATCAGGAAGGTTTTAGCGCACAAGGGATAGAGATTTCGGAGCATGCGGCTGCGCTTGGAAGAAAAAGTGGTCTTCACGTTGAGACGGGCACACTCTCAAATGTGACCGGTGTTTTCGATGTCATCACAATGCTCGATGTCATCGAGCATGTGCCTGACCCACGAGCAGAAATTAATCGAGCGTACGCTCTCTTAAACTCTGGCGGCATCCTCATTCTGAACACACCAGATGCGGGCTCACTCTTTGCACGCGTCTTAGGAAAAAGGTGGCATCTCATTGTCCCGCCGGAACACCTCTACTACTTCAACCGCCGAAATCTCTCTCGCCTTCTCGAAGAAGAGGGCTTTGAGGTCGAACAGGTGACCACGATTGGAAAGTCGTTCACCCTTAAATACATCTTCAAAACACTCTACAAGTGGACTAAGCTACGCCTCTTTGATGTGTACGCGAGGTGGTTTGGGTACGGTGCGCTTTCGCGCCTTGCGATCCCTCTCAATTTGCATGACAATATGTTCATTCTTGCGCGCAGAAAATAAATCAGTCATAACTCTATGCTTGCATTTCTGCGCGCCCATTCCTGGAAGGGTATAAAGTTTCTGATATCAGGAGGAAGTGCGGCGATCGTCAACCTCTCGGTTTTATTCTTTTGCACCGAATATCTGCACTTGTGGTACATCGCGTCAGCGTTTGTTGCATTTTGCTGTGCGTTTCTCGTCAGTTTTACCCTACAGAAATTTTGGACTTTTCGTGATCGCTCGACCGAGGTCGTGAATCATCAGGTCGCGCTGTACTTGGTGGGAGCGGCAATCAATCTTTCGCTCGGAACTTTGATTCTATTCTCGCTCGTTGAATTCACGGGGATGCATTATCTACTGGCTCAGATTCTAGTCCAAGGCACGCTTGCGTGCGCAAATTTCTTTATTTATTCGCATGTCATTTTTACCGGTTCCACAACACCCGCTCGTGCGCTGCTGCGTATCAAAGAGGGCATACAGCGGATGTTTCTGATGCCACCTTCCCACGTCGGTGTGCTCTTAGGCGTCATCTTCTTTTTCACAGCACTCCCGTTTATCGATGGTTATTTCAGAAGCGGCGTCTTGCCGCAGGAAGTGCCACTTGCGATCTATTCAGCGGGGAACTACTACTACGATCGCATGCAGGAAATCGCTGGCGGACGGCTGTTTATGGGGAATCCCTATTTTATCGAGCACCGCGACTCATTTCCTCCGGCGTTCTTCGTAGCTGATTGGCTTGCAACAATTCCGTTGCTTCTTGGCGCCTCTCTCATTGCGACGATCCACATTGATTTTATGCTTTGGTCGTTCGTATTTCTTTTTCTTGCGTATCGTATTTTTCGCGCCCTCGATCTCTCGGAAAAAGTCGCACTCATAGGATCGATCCTCTCCTTTACTCAGGTATACGTATTCATGGTGCCTGCGGTTTCGATGCAGGTAGTGTTTCCAACCTACCTTCTCTTCTTACTTGGCTTTGCGCTCTGGCTACAATCTCCCGAAAAGCGCTCGCGTCAAATATTCTTAGCGCTTTCAGCCGCACTCGCGGCGTACGCGTATACCTATGCAGCACAAATCATCCTCGTCGCTCTCTTTCTTCTAGGCCTGTATTATCTTCTCTTCGAAGAGAGACAGCGATTTTGGGCTTATTTCAAAATGGGTTGCATGTTTGCAGCGGCGTTCCTACCGTTTGTCATGTATTCACTCGTTCAAATTCAACAGCCGTTCTACTTTGAATCGATGCGGCGTATTGGCCTCGTTTCGACCCATATACCGCTACTCCTCTCATTTAAAGTCGCGCTCTGGCCGCTTGGAGGAATGCTACTCGCGCTCCTCCTAGGTGGCATACCGCGCGTGAGGTCACTCAAGTTTTCACCAGGAGTTCTTTTTCACGCACTCGTCGGCGCAGCGATCGTAGTCGTGCTGTACAGCAACGTCATTACCGGGAAAGATCTTGAGCTTGCGCAGCATATCGAGCGATTTGTCGTCGTGTGGCTTATTCTCTTTTCGGTCTACCTCTATGGCGCTCACCGTAACGACCTTCGCCGTGCACTGAAGCGGTTTCCTTCAAACATTGCTATCGCGGCACTTCTGCTTATTCTCGTTGCGGGGAATATCCACTACGCACTCCGCTACGGCATACAGCTCTCGATGCACGGGGTCCACTTTGCAAGCGCCGCAGATATTGAGAACGCAAAAGCATTTGATGCGCCCCTAAAGTGGCTGCGTGAAGAGGTGGCACATGAGTCGGTTATTTGGGCGGATCCACGTGGTAAGTTTCTGGGTCAGATAACCATGCAGACACCGCACTACACACTTTTTAATTCAGCAGGAGTACTCCAGCTCGTTGACTCCGGTGAACTCGAAGAGAGGTACCTCGTTGCACACTACTTTTCGCTTGAGAGGAACGACCTCATTGAGAGATACCAAGAATACGCAGGAGCAGGAAATGCCGAGCATGCGCACAAGAATCACAACAAGAATGTAAAATTGTGCCGTCTTTTTAACGACGAGACGCTCTGCGGAAAAATTGAGACGCGTGAGTCACTAAAAGGCGCTGCCTATTTCGATGCGCTTTTCGCGCGCTACAACGACGACATTCGACCGAACATCAGCGACTACCTCGCGAAATATTCAGTTTCTTACATCGTGCACGATAAGCTCGAGGACACTCCC
>CAYMRY010000056.1:0-6626 GCA_964393065.1 uncultured Candidatus Saccharibacteria bacterium | reverse complement strand
GTGCACGAAGGCCTCAAGCGTACCGCAATGGGCGCGAACGCGATGATGATTCGTCGCGGTATTGAAGCGGCCGTGAAAGATACCGTTTCCGAACTCAAAAAGATGGCAAAGCCGGTAAAAGGCAAAGAAGATATTCGTCAGGTAGCATCAATTTCCGCGGAATCGGATGAGCTCGGCTCAAAAATCGCTGATACGGTAGATAAGGTGGGAAAGGATGGCGTTGTAACTGTCGAGGAATCACAGTCTTTCGGTATCGAAACCGATTATGTGGAAGGACTCGAATTTGATCGTGGTTATGTCTCCGCATACATGATCACGAATGCTGAGCGCATGGAGAGCGAGGTAAAGGATGCCCTGATCTACATCACCGACAAGAAGATTTCTGCCGTGAAGGACATTCTTCCTGTTCTTGAAAAGGTAGCACAGAGCGGAAAGCGCGATCTCGTTATCATAGCCGATGACGTTGATGGCGAAGCGCTCACCACATTTGTTGTTAATAAATTGAAAGGCGTGTTCAACGTTCTTGCAGTTAAGGCACCGGGCTATGGCGATCGCAAGAAAGAACAGCTTCAGGATATTGCGATCACTGTCGGTGGTCAGCTTGTATCTGATGACCTTGGTATCAAAGTAGAAAACGTCGATCTCTCGATGCTCGGCAAAGCAACGCGCGTTGTTGCGACAAAGGATTCAACGGTCATTGTCGGCGGCAAGGGCGACGCAAAAGACATCAAGGAACGCGTTGCGAGCCTGCGTGCACAAGTCGAAAATTCCGACTCTAAATTCGATAAAGAAAAGCTTGAAGAACGCATCGCAAAGCTCGCCGGCGGAGTTGCAGTTCTTCGCGTCGGTGCTGCGACGGAAACGGAGATGAAATACCTCAAGGATAAAATCGAGGATGCAGTAAATGCCACAAAGGCAGCGATCGCGGAGGGTATCGTGCCTGGCGGAGGTGCAGCGCTCGCGAAGGTGGGCGACAAACTTCTCAAGAAAATCGATCCGAAGGCGCACGATGAGTACACGATTGGGTATCGTATCCTTGTCTCCGCACTCTCAGCGCCACTCCTTCAGATCGCAAAGAACTGCGGCCGTGAAGACGGTGTCGTGATTCTGCAGTCAGTCGTCAAGAATGCGGGTGCTCTTGGCTTCAATGCGGCATCTGAATCAGAAGAGGCAACGCTCGTCGATATGTACGAAGCCGGTATCATCGATCCGGTAAAGGTGACGCGCAGTGGTGTTGAAAACGCTGCATCCGCAGCGGCTGTTCTCCTCACGACAGAGGCAGCAGTTGCCGATGAGCCTGAAGAGAGCAAAGCGACGCCGAATATGGGAGGAGGCGGTGGCGAGATGGACATGTAATAAAGTACACAGTTATCCAAAACAACCCCACGTCTGTGGGGTTGTAGCCGTTATACTGTGCGTATGGGAACCGCGCGTTCTGCGTCTTTTTTGCTATGGATAAGTCTTGTGCTGTTGTGGGGATGTATCGCGTACGCTGCGCCTCTTGAAGTCACCGTGACGGGGCCGGACGTGCAATGTCAGTATGGAAAGTCCGGGCTGCCACCGCAAAAAGGCATACAACCACTCAAAGAAGGCGAAGTCTGCAAAGTGACAAAAAATGATTGTGGCGGGAAAGAGGAAGAGACGATTTGGAAATGTTCCGATGGGCTGTGTAAAGGTAGCGAAGTCTGTGGAGAAAAATTGAAAGGCCTTCCCGATGCGGCAAAAGATATTCAAGCATCCGGTGGATCAATGGGAAGCCCTGTTGGTGGAGGAAAAAGTGGAGGCGCGACCGCGCTTCCGCCGATTTCAGTCGAGCCCTACAGTGGTAATAGTAAGGCCGCGGGGGGGACAGGAATCTCTGAGGCGTTTACAGCGCCGAGCGAAGAGGCACTGGAAGAGGCGCCTGGCGGTGGCGCAGGAGGTGGTGGTGATGGTGCTCTCAGTGCATTTTCAAATTTACTGCAAGGACTTTTGGGTCTATTTCAGGGTGGATTGGGAGGCGGTTCTTCAGGTGGAACATCGCCCTACACGTATCAACCGAGTTCTGTCTATTCTCAAGCGCCCGTGCAAGGCAATGGAACATATCAACCGATCAGAGTGCCGCAAGATGCATATCCGCGCTTTACGGCACCGCAGACGTTTGAAAGTGTTCAACCCCCTATAATTCCTTCTGGATATGCTGATATTGGCGACTTTGTATCGCAACTCGATGATGGGCTAAAAGAGAGAGTGCTTGCTGACGCACGCGCAAGACTCGACCAGGCTGTGCGCGAGATTCCTCGACAGAACTCTGCGGGACTAAACGAGATTGCACAAGCGGTACCTGTTACTCAAAACAGTCCTTCCGTAGTGCCATCATCACGTCCAAATTATGCTCAAGGAAATCCGAGTCAGGAATCGGATGCATCGAATCAACCACGCTCAGAACAAGGATTTGGTGCATCACCAAGCTCTGCTACCCCCACGAACGATCCGATTTGGACGTTTCTCAGAGAAAATACCAGTGGCACTGTTCCAACTACAAAAGAAAGAGCGACGAACGCGCTTCGTGGCGCCCTAAATACGGCGATACATTCATTGCCGTATCCCTTAAGTCTTTCTTCAGCCGATTTTGTACTCAAAATACCGGAAGTAACTCTTGATGTCGCTCGAGCAAGCGGTGAGGCGGTACAAGACCTTATTTCGCGCTATGTAAGTACGCAAGCGCGCTATGCGCGCGAGCCCGATGCGAACGCGCGTCTCAGTAACGCTGATCCAATCGACGTTGGCGAGCGCGCAGATTCTTCAATGTCGCGAATATCAGCAACAGTAGGACAAGTAGTACGAGGTATTTCACAGATGTGGTCATGGGTTCGCGGCCTTTTTGCCTTTTAATTTTTCTATGCAACGCGCAGGCTTAGTGAATTATGGACATGGTGCAATACTTTTTCTTTTTTTTGGTGCATGCGTCGCTTTGATTCCGTATATGGTGGAGGCACGGTTCATCGATGCTAATGTCCAATGTCCTCCTGGCGGTAAGAAAAATCAACCATGCACCGACAACACCAATGGCTACACAACGAAGGGAACGTGTTCATTTGTGTACGTGTGCAAGGCAAACCAAGTTGATCCCAAAACCCCGCCGCCGTGCTCTCCTGGCTCAGCTGACTGCCCCAAGGGGACGTCCTATCCGCCTGCATACACTCCGACGCCGCGACCAATTCAGATTGCGTCAACATCGGAAGCAATTCCTCACACCGCAGTTTCATCTTTTGAACAGGGTATTTTAGATGCGGTTTTTGATGCTGAATCGAATGATATTCGCGCCGCGGTCGATGTGGAGGAGGTCATAGCGTCTGCAAATACTCAATTACGCGCACTCGCAGGTGATTCTGCGGAAGAGCTATTGAGTTACGTTCCTGAATCATTTGCCACAGATTCAAGTACACTTTTTGCATCGCTGCGCGACGCTGCCGTTACGTTGTCGCCCGGCTCATTACACTATGATCAAGCACTTGATCTTCAAAACGGGGTTAAGGTCGCATTTGCAACTGGTGGTTCATTCGGTTCTGTTGCTGCGCATACATCGGGAAGTAATGGAAAGGATTCGAATGGGAGCGACCCCTACGAACTTCAAGGCGATTGGCATGCGTTCTCCCGAGCGGCTGACTCAATGGCGAACGCTATCGTGTACGGTACGCGCTCGCTCGCGGCGCTTCTCCTCGCTGATTTTTCTGTCGCGGGTGATTACGGCAGTTTCGCACTTGAAAGTTTCAAAACGTCGCTCGCTCTCTTAGGCGGCATGATGAAAGATGCTGTTATGCAAGCTTGGCTTTTCTTGTACCATCTGTTGTATCCGGATTCAGTGTAGTCCGCCTCATACACACTCGAAATCGGTAGGCGTATTTTCTTGTATTACAATGGGGCGATGAACGTGAGTAGGGCACGTCGTTTTCCTAGTGTGGGCCTCGTCGGCATGTGTATGCTGATGTGTGTTACTCTCGCACCGCAATCCCTTGGTGCGCAAGAAGGCGCAAGCGGAACATGTACCGAAGGGTATACAGAACCCGCGCAATATGAATGCGCGTGGGGAACCACAAAGACAATCGGGAGTGGTACAGCGGCGCGCACTATTACCTGTCTCAAGGGCAAGGAATGTACCGACGTAAGTGGTCAGGCAGGCGGTAGCTGTGCGCTCAATAAAGACACACCGGGATGTAAGGCCGAATGGGTGCTCGACGATAAGGGAAATAAAGTCGCGCCGCAATTACCGTCTCCCCTCGCTCCGTATACTTCTCAGTCTAACGACACGCTCCCGATCGATCCTGGGCTTCGAGTGCAGGGTGAGAATGTTTTTACGACGAGCGATATAATTGCAAAGGGACTCGACAATCTATCGCTGCCGGAAAACGGTTCCCTGCACGTAGTGGAACAGACATCAATTTTGGATCGGCTGATGGGCTATCGAGAGCTTACTCCTCCTGAAGCGGGAACCGCTGAAGTGCGACCAGGATTTGGCATTTTGGATGCGCTGCGTAATGATCCCAATCTTCAGGGCACTGCGTGGGGCGAAAATACAGCCGCGTTGCCGGAAAACACTCCTTTTGTACTTCCACCATCAAGAGAAGAGACGTTTGGCACGCCGCACTACGATACGAAGGTATCCTCAGAATCGTGGTGGGATCGTTCTTTGCAACGGGCAGGCGATGTCATCGAGTGGGGTGCGGATTCTCTTCAAAGAGCGGAAGAGCGTTTTTTTAGTGCACTTCTTAATGAGCCAGAGAGAAATGTACCGATTAATGCGGAGACGGGTGGTAATGCAATTGATGAGGAGTCGCGCTTGCCTCCTGCGCTTCCGCGCTACGAGTATCTTCGCGAACAGCTTGCTGTTGCTCAGAGGAATTATGAAGCAGCTCAAGAGCGCGCAGCCGAGCTCCCACTGCAAGAACGAGAGCGAGTTCTTTTCAAAGCGGCGACCGAAAAGCGCGCTGCGGAATTGATGCTGCAGGATTATACGCGGCAGACGAACGAGGCGACGCCAGTAAGCACTGATGATCTTTTTGAAGGTCTTTCGACGGATCAAGTGCCGCAAGATTCCGAACAGCCAACGTACTGGCTTTGTACAAAAGAGCCATGTCCATCGAACTCACAAGGAATGATGCGTGCTGGTCTTGGGGGTCTTCAGGGTGAAAATACGTCGTTGCCACCCTTGGCCGCGACAACAGAGGAACTTCGGCGCAGTATCGAGGGCGGATACGGAGGGCCTGTTCCCGATGAGATTAGAAATGCGCGTCTCATAGCACAGGAGGAACTTCGGCGCGCAGAAATTGCTATGGATTCGCGTTCGTTTCTTAGTCAGATAGGGGATGGCACCGGTCTTTTTGAATCAAATGAACTGCAGGCATTAAAAGCGGCGCGAGAAAAATATGATGCCCTGATGAGTGCTGAGTTCGCGTACGACCCTGAGTATCAGCGTGTAATGCAGCGGGCGAGAGAAACGCTAGCTGAAGTTCGCGCTATCACCGCAGATATGCAGGCCCTGAATCGTGAACTCAGGGCAGAAAACGGGCCGCTCTACTCGCGACTTGCCTCATTTCCGCCAGCAAATCCCTTTGCGCTTTCGCCCGACACGCGACGTGTCGGCGATTTTGCTTCTCCCTTCGCATTAAGAGAAGCCGAACCCTATTCAAGGCTCGGAAATTTTTCACCACTGGAACCACTTTCGATTCCGCCACTTACCACACGCGATATCGCGGTCTCGGTTCGGAGTATCTCCATCCCGGTTGAATCACCTTCTCCGTCGCCATTTTCACTGACTCCCGCCAATCAAGGCCTTGTTCCTGTCTACGGCGTAGACGGCACTATTTCGGGATGGCGCAATTGGGAGACTCAGGAACTTATGCCCGTTGTCAGCGCTCCTACGACCCCCGCAGACCCTCAGGCGTTACCAGGACAACCTGGTGTCCCCATTCCTATGCAACCTAACCCACCGCCGTTGCCTCCGATTCCGCCGCAAGTGCAGGCTACGACTGAGGTGTATGGTGTACCACCGCACGTACCGACTACGGATACTTCTCAAAACACGCGCACGCCAGAGAGAACAGTGCAAGGCCCGACAACAAACGTGTCTGCACGATCTGGAATGGGCGCCTTGTCGCCGTTTAATTTTCTCTCGTTTCTATCCACTCTATTTTCGTATTTGTGGGAGAATCGCTTTGGTGTGAGCGCATCGACTCAGGGTACAAATACATCAACCGGAAGTACAGCCAGCATACCGAGCCAGGCGACTTCTTCAGATCCCCAAAAGTGCACACTTTCGGCGGGAATTCCGCACTACATTTCGTGTCTTTTGATGCGCTAGAGTAGTCCACAGAAATGCTGTAACTAAGCCAAGATCGCGCGATTTCATTGGTATGATTTAAGTACCAATTGCGCTTCATGGAAACCACATCTTCATCTTTTTCAGACGCGTCCGAAACAGTGGTTTTTGAAGCCCCTCAACCAACCCGAGCGCAGCGCCGATTGATGTATGTAAGTCGTGGTTTTGCGCAGCTAGTCACGAGCGTACTCATCCTCTCTTTTTTCCTCGACCCGGCGGCAATTTTCTTTGACTATGCGCTCACTGTGCAGAAGGCGTATGCGCAGGC
>CAYMRY010000055.1:0-7095 GCA_964393065.1 uncultured Candidatus Saccharibacteria bacterium | reverse complement strand
TATCTCGGCTTTGCCGACTTTCTCTTTACCTCGGGCCTTGGTGAATTGGTGAAAATACTCCCACAAAAGGCGGCCGCTCCAAGCGAAATTCCACAACAAGCAATCGATCTGAATACCATTATCAGCACTACGTCGGATACGACAACCGAATAATACTAAAAAAGTATGAAGCAAACCTACGGCACAGAAAGGGAATGGTACGCAGTGCACACGTACTCGGGCTACGAGGATGCGGTTGCACGCAATTTAAAGCAGCGCATCGAGTCTTTTGGTATGCAGGAGAAGATCTTTGACGTCGTCGTGCCAACAGAAAAGAAGATCAAAATTAAAAATGGTCGCAAGACTGAGGTGAAGGAAAAGACATTCCCGGGCTATGTCCTCGTGGATATGATCGCGACCGATGATGCGTGGTCTGTCGTGCGCAACACGCCGCAGGTTACGGGATTCGTCGGTACCGCCAACCAGGCAGTACCTCTCTCTCCTGAAGAAGTAGAGAAAATCCTCAAGAGAACGGCAGGAGAGCAGGTTCGCCACGCCATTGACCTTGCCGAGGGCGACGCCGTCTCAATTGTCGATGGCCCCTTTAAGGATCTCGAAGGAAAGGTGGGGGAGATTGACGAAGAGCGTGGAAAGGTTAAAGTGCTGGTTCCTATGTTCGGTCGCGAGACTCCGGTGGAGCTCGAGGCAGACCAGGTACAGCGAATCTAACGAAAATCTATATGGCAAAAGAAATCACCAAAATCATCAAATTGCAGATTGAAGCAGGCAAAGCGACTCCTGCGCCACCTGTTGGTACCGCACTTGGTCCTGCGGGCGTTAATATCGGCGAGTTCGTGAACCAGTTCAATGCGCTCACTCGTCCTATGTTGGGCTCGGTTGTACCTGTGCTTATGACCGTCTACAAGGATCGTACCTTTACTTTCATCGTCAAGAAACCACCGGCATCACGTCTTATCTTGAAGAAGCTCGGTATCGAGAAGGGCTCACAAAAGCCTCAGAACAAGATTGCGAAGCTTACGAAAAAGCAGGTAGAAGAAATTGCGACTGAAAAGATGGAAGACCTCAATTCTCCTGACATGGCGCAGGCAATGAAGATCATTGCGGGTACAGCGCGAAGCATGGGGATCGACACGGAATAGGAAGTGTTGATCGACCTTTCGAGATATTTTTCATCCGCCCGTTGGCGGAGAGAAAAATATCCAAAGGTACTGAAAGACGAGCGCACGCAGTCTTTCAGGGTCGGAGCACGGCGGTGCGAGACGGGGTCGCGAAACTTTTCAGCAGAAAAGCTATCGTGACCTGCTCCTGTAAGGAGTTGATACGGAATAAGCTCAATCAAAAATATAAAAAGAGTGAAGCCGGATCATGAGATCCGGCTTCGTTCATGTAGTAATTTCAACCTGCATCTGCGCAGAACACGACGTGTTCCTTTTCGCAGAATCCTGCCGCCGCATCGGCGTCGTACAGTCCTATGAATGTCTCGCCGAAACTGGAGACTTCGACCCAGAATAGATACCTCTTGCCTTCGAGGCAGAGCGGGGGCGAGGCAAACAATAGTGATTGCCGTTTAGTGCGCTTTGCATCTTGCGACTCAAAAAAGCTAATTGCTGTATCGAGGGGGCAGAGCGAGAGTCCTCGTGCTGACCCCCAAGTCATATAAGCAAGCATGGATACGTCCGAGGAGTCATGAACAACATCGCGCCAAGGGACATTTACGAGTGATGTTTCTTGCACTCGGTATGACGCTCTCTGCTGTACCAACGCACCAAGCGGATCATGTACTTCTGGACCGCGTTGTTTGAGTTGATAATGAGTGCGGTGCATGAGTGATGGGGGCCAGGTCTGTCCGGTGCGGACTTTAGCGGTGATTCCATATTTCAGCACACCATCGTTCTCGATCGCCGTCCGAACCGTTTTTTGCAAGCGACTGGGATTCGAGATGCAGTGCTGCATAGCGTCGCTGGATAATATCGGAAAATTTCGAATTACAGCGGCGATAAACTCGGCAGTTTGTTTGTCATAGGCTTTCTGCGACATAGCAGCTTTTCCCTACGTTCGTGTGAAAGGACAGGATCGTCCGCATGTACCATACGACTTTCTACTTCTGCTCGCAAGCTTGATGTTGTCGCTCGACTAACTCACCAAAATACACGATAATCGCTCCATGAAGGGGCGATTTTTCGTTATTGATGGTCTCGGCGGCTTGGGTAAAACCACGCAGATCGCAATGCTGCGCGATAGGCTGGGGGATCGCGGCATCATTACCCACGAGCCGGGGGGAACGCCTCATGCAGAGAAGTTGCGCTCTTTCGTGCGCGCAGTGGATGGGCCTGAACCGCACCCTCTCATGGACTTTTTTATCTTCTGGGCGTCACGTGCGGATCATATGTACAAAAAAATTGTTCCTGCTATCGAGGCGGGGAAAGTGATAGTTTCTGATCGCTTTGATTCCTCAACATTTGCGATGCAGGTACGAGGGGATAAAAATCCGGATTTGGAGAAACTCTTTTGGCAGTGCCGAAAGGAGGTGTTGAAGAAGTACGCGCCGGACGCATACATCATTCTCGATGGGTCAGTGGAAGCAGCTCGTGCGCGAAGGGGGGAGCGATCTCCCGCGGAAGATCGCTTCGATGAGCGAGCGGACGCATACCAAAAGCGCATCCGCGCGGGGTATCTCGAGTTCGCAAAACGTGTTGGCAAAAAGGCGCACGTGGTAAAAGCGCTCCAAACCCCCGAGAAGGTTCATGAGGATATCTGGAAAATCGTCGAAAAATCGATCACTTAACCACATCTCTTCTCGAGAACTACTTGTTTATAAACATGCGGTCGCATCTTTATAAACAAGTGATTTGTGGCTCGGGCGAGGGGTGTGGAGAGAAGGTGCGTGGTGTATAGCGCCTTGCTTGTGTACAATCATGCTCATGAAAGCTATTCGAGACGCCCTCGCCTATGCCCTCGAAAAAGAGGGTGTGGTAACAACAGATGTTCCACTCGAGCATACCGCTGATTTTGCGCATGGCGATTACGCCTCGAGCGCGGCACTTGTGTATGCGAAGCAACTCGCGATCGCACCTAGGGCGCTTGCGGAGAAAATTGTTGCGGGACTCGGTACGATTGAGGGTGTTTCAAGAATCGAGATCGCTGGCCCTGGCTTCATTAATTTCACTCTCTCTCCCGCGCATCTTGCGGCAGCGCTTGAGGAAGGGCGAATAAATACAGAGGAGTGGGGAGGAAGTGTGCTACATAAGGGAAAGAAAATCATTGTTGAGTATACGGATCCGAATCCATTTAAAGAATTTCACATTGGGCATTTGATGAGTAATGCGATTGGGGAATCGATTGCGCGATTGCACATGTTCGCGGGAGCAGAGGTGAAGCGAGCATGCTATCAGGGAGATGTGGGGCTACACGTTGCGAAGGCCATTTGGGGTTACATCAACCTCCCTGACGATGTGGCAACGAGAAGTGCCAATGAGTGGGAGAAAAATAGAGAGTTATCGCAATGGGGAATTGCATATAAGCTGGGCAGTGCACGATATGAAGAACCAGATGGAAAGGTCAAAGCAGAAATCATCGAAATCAATAAGAAGGTCTATAGTAAAAGTGACACGAAAATAAATGAAGTTTACGACTTAGGTCGAAGTACGACCCTCGCACATTTCGAGGAACTTTACGCAATTCTTGGTACGAAATTCGACTTTTATTTCTTCGAAAGTGCGACAGGGTCTTTCGGCAAAGAAATCGTGCAATCACACATCGATGATGGCGTATTCAAGGTAAGCGAAGGTGCGACGGTGTACGAGGGTGAAAAGAAAGGTCTCCATACACGTGTGTTTTTGAATTCCGAAGGCTTGCCTACGTACGAAGCGAAAGAGCTCGGCCTCTCAAAAATGAAATACGAGAAATTTCCATACGACACATCGGTCATTGTGACGGGAAATGAGATCAACGAATATTTCAAAGTGCTTCTTGCGGCGATGGCCGACGTATTTCCTGAGCTTGCGGCAAAAACACGCCACATCTCGCACGGCATGATGCGACTCCAAGAGGGGAAGATGTCGTCGCGTACGGGAAATGTGGTCACAGGGGAATCGCTCTTAAATGATCTCACGGAAGTTGCGCGCGGACATGCTGCCGATAGCCGTGCGGATGATAAGGAAAAATTGGCAGAAGAAGTGGCTGTTGCGGCAATTAAATTCCAGATTCTGAAGGGTGGCACAAGTAAGGACATTATCTTCGATCGCGAGCGAGCGCTCTCAGTCGAAGGCGACTCGGGGCCGTACCTGCAGTACGCGCACGCGCGAACCCGCGCGATTATGGAAAAGGCAAAAGATGCGGGAGTGGGGGGCGAGCTTGATGCATCGCTTGCGCCGAGCGAACTCGCACGCATCGTCTATCGCTTCCACGACATTGTCCTCCACGCACAAAAAGAACTCGAGCCGCATATCGTCGCCAATTACCTCATCACCGTCGCATCCGCATTCAACAGTTGGTACGCGCAAGAACAGATTCTCGATGGTACTCCTGCGGCAGCACACAAAGTTGCCCTCACCGACATCGTCCGCATTACGCTCCAAAACGGCCTGTGGCTCCTCGGTATCCCTGCGCCGGAGAAGGTGTAATGTATGTCTGAGTCAAGGTCGTTGACTATTGCAAGGCAATTTCTTGACAAGGAAGTGGTGGTTACTATGGACCGCCCTCTCGGGAGTAAGCATCCAAAACATGGATTCGTGTATCCCGTCAATTACGGGTACCTCGAGGGTGTAAAAGCGCCGGATGGGGAAGATCTTGATGCGTATGTTCTTGGGGTTCTTGAGCCTGTGCCTAAAGCGTCGGGAATCGTTCGAGCAATAATTCATCGTATTGATGACGACGATGATAAGCTTGTCGTGCTTCCTTTGAATGCTGAAATGAGCAACGACGAAATAGAGGAGGCCGTCTCATTCCAAGAGCAATGGTTTAAACATCAAATCGTGCGAAATTGAGTACGGCAATATGAAAACTATCTATTTGATTCGTCATGCGGAGAGCGAGGGGAATATCGGCCTGCACTTTCAGGGAGTCGAGACACAACTTACCGAAAAGGGTCGCGCGCAGGCGGCGTTTCTTGCTGAGCGCTGTAAGCGCCTGCCTATCGAGGCGGTGGTATCGAGTCACATGGCGCGCGCAAAAGAGACGGCCGAGACTATCTCTGCAGCCATCAGCATTCCCGTTGAGACATCCGAGCTTTTTTCTGAGCGGAGGCGTCCGAGTAGTATCGTTGGTGTTGACATGAATAACGTCGAGGCAAAAAAGATCGACGATGCCTGGATTCAGAGCTTGCTTACGGGCACAGGGCGGGTGCTTGATGGGGAGAATTATGATGATGTGGCTGCGCGGAGCGAACAGGCGCTCTCGTTTCTCGCCAATCACCCAAAAGAGCATATCGCCGTTGTATCGCACGGCTTCTTCATGTGCATGCTTCTTGCGCGTGCGCTCTTTCACGACAAACTCACGCCTCAGGAATTCACACGTATTTTCAATGCGTTCCATATCAGCAACACCGGCATATCTATCCTAAAGCACGGCGGTGAGTGGGCGGAGTGGGGTATTTATGCGTGGAATGATCATGCACATCTCGGTTGATGTTTGACAATACGAGAAGGTGGTATACGATTGATGTATATTGATTAATACACACCTATGACTAAGAATATCCCCATCTCTAAGGCGCGCGTGAATCTTGGAGCCGTCGTGAAAGGTGTGCGCGAAAAAGGGGATGTGGTGGTTTTGGAAAAAGATGGCATTCCTGTAGCATCTATCGTAGGTGTGGATGTGGTAGAAGATTTGCGCGATGCGCTTGACCTTGCCGCCGCGCGTGTACGAACGAAAGGCGAGACGCTCATGGATTGGGAAACCATCCGGGCCAAGTATGTATAAAGTGCTTCTCAAGGCGTCAGCGAAGAAAGAGTTGGATGCGCTTCTCTCGAAGAGGCGCCGCAAGATAGCAGCAGCAATCGAGGAGCTTACGCGAATGGGTATCCACGCGAAGCATGTAAAAAAACTACAGCCGCCAATCAATGGGTATCGCATGCGCGTCGGGGAATATCGGATTCTCTTCGACCGAGATGGCGATATTATCGTGATACATCAGATTTCAATACGAGCTGCGTCCTATTAATCGTACCGCTTGGGGACATACATACCGTCCACGAGTTTTTGCTACACTGTTCCCATGACCCAGGCCGAAGCGCTCTCAATTCTCAAACTCGGCGTGAATGTATTTCTCACGGGTGAGCCGGGGGCGGGGAAGACGCACACGATCAATGAGTACATTTCGTGGCTGCGCGAACGGGGGGTTGATCCATCGGTGACAGCTTCGACGGGAATTGCCGCAACGCACGTTGGTGGTATGACAATTCATAGCTGGAGCGGGATTGGCATCAAGAAAAATGTTTCTGACTATGATATCGAAATGATTCAAGCGCGTGAGAAAACAGCGCTGCGAATTGTGGGCGCCAAGATTCTCATTATCGATGAAATTTCGATGCTCGACGCGGCGACGCTCGATAGCGTTGATCGGGTGCTTCGCAATCTGCGTCGCCGGCCTCTCATGGACGAGCAGCCGTTTGGTGGTCTCCAGGTAATATTTGTCGGCGATTTTTTCCAGCTTCCGCCCGTTTCGCGTGGCGAGGATGTGCGCTTTGCATTCGATAGCGAGGCATGGAAGGCGGCAAATCCGGTCATCTGTTATCTTTCAGAACAGCACCGTCAGGAAGACGAAGTATTTCTCGATCTCCTTAAGGCCGTACGACAGAACACAGTCGAGCCCCATCATCGCGAAGTCTTGCGCTCGCGCATGGCAGGCGAAAAAAAGGTGAAAGCGACGCGACTCCATACGCACAATGTGGATGCCGACCGCGTGAATGACGAATCGCTGGCGAAAGTCGAAGGGAAATCGCATGTATTTCATATGACTTCGCGCGGCGCACGCGCGCTTGTCGAAACACTCAAGCAAAACTGCCTCTCGCCCGAGACTCTTACGCTGAAAGAAGGCGCGTCCGTCATGTTTACCCGGAACAATTTTGAGGTGGGATATGTAAACGGCACGCTCGG
>CAYMRY010000054.1:0-7273 GCA_964393065.1 uncultured Candidatus Saccharibacteria bacterium | reverse complement strand
GGGCGCTACTGTGCGCCGGTCAACGTGAATAACACCTGGCGCTGCCCCGACACGAAGTAGACGCCAGGCCCCGTGATTCTCTGCGCCCCGCTGTTTCAGCGGGGCGCGTTTTATGGTGCGAACTATGAAAAAGACGCATGGTGAGTCTCGTCGACAATAATCTGGGATTTTCCGCGCGGTAACCGCGAGATTTTGGATACGTGCTCAATTGAGACGCGAATAGTCGGTCCGATTAAGCGTTCAAAATCCTTTTTTAAAACGGACTCATCAAATACGGTGAAGTTAGTGCTTGGTACAATGCGAACAAGAAGTGTTGCGCTGTCTTTTTTTACAATTTGATACTGGACAATTGTTTGTGTGTGACGTTGTGCAATCTCACTAAACTCAAATTGGTGAAAAGATCTTTCGGGAAATGTAAGGAATGCCGCATAGCGTCCTTCGATGAATAGACGCGGCGTTTCGAGTCCGCAACTACAGGCGATACGTTCAATTTTTCCCCAGTCTCCCGTTTCGTAGCGCACAAAGGGCATCTCAAAGTTGTAGAGATCAGTAACGAGTATCCGCCCAGGAGTGCTCGTGGGGAGGGGGTTCCCGTCGGAATCGACAACTTCAACGATGAATGATTCAGCGTTGATATGGAATCCATCGTGCGCAGGGCATTCGAAACCAACCGTTCCGAATTCTTCGAGGCCGTAGCGTCCACGTACGTGCGCTTTGAAGACATCTTCGATAAACGTACGCATTGCCGGAGTTGTATATTCACTAGCCACAATTACGTAACGGGGGCGCAATGGTATTTGTAAATGAAGTGCTGCGCGCGCGAGTTCGAATACGAGTGACGCATGGCCCTCGATGACATACGGCTGAAAGTTCCTGATTTCTTCTACCACAGTGCGTGGTTCTGAGAGAAGCTGGTGCGCAAATACTGTGAGTCCGTTTTTTCGCTCAAGGGGAAGAACGCGGATGTTAGTAATCCGTGCCCATGTCGCGTCAAGTCGCCACGGTCTTTCATACATTAAGTACCGATACCGTAAAGAATCTCGATACCACTTTTTCTGAGCAATTGCGCGACGAAGTGGGGCGAATACGTGGCCAGTCGATCCCGAAGTAGTGACCCATTTGCCGCGAACCGGATGACTGATATCAATACACTCTTCAACCGGTCGTTTGCGAAACATCTCCTTTCGCATGATGGGGAGAAGTGGAAGATCATCAATATGATGTATCTGATATGCGCGGAGCGCGGACGATTCGAGTAATTCTCGGTACAGCACGATATGACGTTCAAGGTAGGGCAATAGGAGTCGTAATTTGTTTTCTTGCCACTTTTCAATTTCTGCTATGGATCGCGTATGAATCGTGTGGAATCGAAAAAACCACCATATGTTTCGTATTTTTTTAAGAAACATACACTTACCAGCTCTCGCGTACAAAGTACGCAGCTTTACCACCTTTTGTTTCTGGTATTGTTTCTACAATTTCCCAACTGATCTGCGCTTCAGGATGGAGTGTACGGATGAGTGCGCTGTGGAGATCCTGTTGTTCCTGCACAAACGTGGGGCCTGGAACGACACGAATGGTGAATTGCAGGGGTCCTGCTTGGACGATTTGGTAATGTCGCACCGCATCGAAAAAACGATCAAATGCTCCCGATACTTCGATAAGTGAGGTTGTCTTGCCTTGGAGTTCTATTAGTGCAGCTTCTCGACCTTCAACGGTGATGGTTTTGAGTGTCCGACCACACGGGCAGGGATCATCATGAAGTGTGCCTAAATCACCCGTACGGTATCTTATAAACGGCATGACGTGATTCTCGAACATTGAAATGACGATCCGTCCTCGTGTTCCGTTCGGTACTCGCGCACCACTGAAGTCAATAATTTCAATACATGCCCATTCTTCATTGCAGTGTAAGCGCTTATGCTCACATTCAAATGCCAGAAAGCCAAGCTCGCGACTCGAGTACGTCATGAAAAGAGGCGCGTGGAGATTCTTCTCGATGTATTCGCGCTGATGAGAGGTGAGTCCTTCCGCGGAGACGACAATTGAATGTAGGGGAAAATTCACCCCATGTTTTTTCGCATGTTGAGCAAGGTGTAAGAGGGTTGTGCCAAAGCCATGTAGAATAATGTGTTCTTGGCGACTCTGTATAAGCTTTCGTAATGCGTCAAATCTATACGCGATGCTGTTATAACCGCGCACATAAAAAAAGGTTGCGTTCTGCAAGTACACACCACGTCGAAAACGTGGACGCATAGAAATGAGGTGTGGACGGGGGATCGCTCCTCGTGCCGCAGTTATGTACGTACGTTCGCAGACAGCAAAGAGTCGAAGCTCGTATTGTCGGTCATGAAAAAAGTCAAAGGGTAAACCGGTCGAACCCGAAGTGTGGTCATGCCAATATTCACGTTTTTTGGAGATGCGTGTATATTCGCTATGTGGAAGCGCTCGAAGGATTTCTTTGGTTAGTAGCGGTAGGCATGCGAGTGTATCGAAAGTTATTTGTTCTGGAGTGATATTGTGTAGCTTGAAAAGCGTGTGCCAGTAGGGTATCGATGCTGCCTGAGTGATAAGTGCTCTCAATTTCTGTTCTGAGAGTTCATCAAGTTGTGTACGTGACCAGTACTGACTTTTAAGCAATGCGCTTGTATCAAAGTGAAAAGGGAGACGTTTAATGGTGTTTGAATATAGTAGTGGATGTGTCCAGATTGAGTCACTGCGCCATCCTTGTTTTAGTAATATGCCCTCCCAAAAATTCATTATCCGATAGTACCATGTCGTGCTTTAGAGGTTCCCTATCTTGAATTTTGGTATAGTGCATACCAATCACTTATGACCCACCAGCGTGCACTCCCGAAAATACTCAAGTCAATTGCCGAAGAAATGCATCTTGGTTTTCGGACGCATCATAGCGAGCGTGTCATAGAGCTTACAAGTGTAGATCAAACACACTACGTTTACGATTTTGATTTCGATCTCAACAGCGCCTCTGCGCTCCTCATTGCGAAAGATAAAAGTGCGCTCTCGTCGCTTTTTACTGAGCTTCAGATTTCACACATTGAGCACGTCAGTTTTTCGCGTATGAATGTTGGAGAGGAGGACGATTCAGGTGCTGTCGGCGGGCACGGGGATGATATGAAAAAATATTTTCTCGATCACGGGAGTGATGTCGTGTGTAAGCCAAACTTTGGCAGCGAGGGGATTGGTCTTTTTCACGTGCGGACTCTGCGCGAACTCGAATCTGCAGTTCAGAGAATTTCCTTTGTTTCTCCCTCAATTGCACTCGCGCCGTTTGTGAGTATTGCACACGAATATCGCTGTATCGTTCTTGATAACGAGTGCCTCCTTGTGTATGAGAAAGTGCGGCCGCAGATTATCGGGGATGGAGAATCAAGTGTGCTCGAGCTTGTGTCCAGTCGAGCTCTGAAAGATGGCATGACGGCTCCTGCGCTCGCAAGCATACTGCAATCCCTCGAAGTGCCGCTCCAGAGCGTGCCCCCGCCGCAGGAAACACTTGTACTTGAATGGAAACACAATCTCGTGCACGGGGCATCGGTACATATCCTTCCTGAATCAGAAGAGGTGCAGGCATTGCGCGCGCTTGCGCTTCAAGCGGGAGGGGCAATCGGACTGCGATTTGGGGCGATTGATATCGTCGCTGAAGAGGGGCTTCCTCTTCGCATACTCGAGATTAATGCGGGAGTAAAAATGGAGGCGTTTGTGAAAACGGTGCCTCAAGGATTTGAGCGCGCTCGCGCGGTCTATATGCGAGCGCTCGAGGCTATGTTCCCCGACGCGTGAAATTTTCTAGAGAGTGCACAGATAGAGGGGATGCTCACCATCATCGAGCGTAAGTGCGTGCCGCACTGTTTCGTCATTAAATCCACCAAGGGGGCGCGCGTTTAAAGCAAGCGCAGCTGCAACAAGTTGCATGTTTTGCATGATGTGACCCGCTTCAAAGAGTGCGAGCGCGTAGGCAAAATCATTATACTTGCGTCGTGATTTCTCGCATGTTGCCGTAAGTGCCAGAAACGCCGATGCGCGCTCTGATGCTTGAGGTGCGATCGTTTGCGGCGTCACGGATTCGTCGATGTCCCAGAGAGATTCAAGTGCGTGAGTATCGGGTCGATAATGATAGACCCCGCGAGCAAGTACATCGACTTCAAGCGCAAGGAGGTAGATTTCAATTGGATAAAATGCGCCGCCAGATGGGTAGGGACGGCGGCCGCGCGGAGTGACTTTTGCCGCGTGTCCGAGCAGTTGACCAAGACTCGATACACTCGGGCGCGCGAGCTCTTTTTTCATGCTCGAGGTACGTTTTTCAAGTGCTTCACTCAGGGTCATTGAAAGTGGTAGGGGTGGGGCGAGCGCTATCTGGGGCATGCGGGAATACTGTTTACACATGGAGGCAGAGTGAGAAAGGGCTACTCCTCCTTGAAGGCGACTTGCACGTAAATGAGCGTGGATTTCTGGTAGTAGTGGTTCCATACGCGTTAGGCAAAGGGATGAGGCTCTTCGGTAAACAATGGTGTGCGCGGTGTGTAGCCAAAAAGGTGAGGCACGTCGTAAAGACGCGATCCGCCAAGGCATGGTAATTTCTCAACGACATAGAGCGGCTGCATTTCTGGAATGATGACTGATTCCACAAACCACGGCGTCGGATTTTTCTTTGAGCGGCCAAGATCGACGGAGACACATGCGTACTTTTTTTCTCGGCACCAACTGAGTAGGCGCTCGAGGTGCTTATCTGAGGTGTCATCTTCCCATACGGCACGCGTATGTGTCTCAGTCTCAGCTGAATCGAGAAATGAAAGCTTGAGAAAACGCTTATCGTGGAGCCAGTAGGGGACGCGTTCGAAATGGTGGATTGAGCGCGGCACAATTGTTGCGGGGTCCATCATTTTGAGCCAACTGGTGCGCGCATGAACGCGTAGACGAAGAGCTTCTTTAATTGCGTGTGCGGCTGCTTGGCTCAGAAAGCGGTTGACGCCGAGCCCAATCACGAGATCAACGCCGCTTCCTGATGAATCGCGCACGATCGCGCACGTTACGTGCGCGGGCGCGTCCGTGAGGAGTCGAACTACCGATATCTCGAGCTTAAATCGCTTGCAGCGCTCAAGAATACTGTTCAGCTCCTCATCGGTCGCCTTAAGATCGTTAAGATCAATGCGCGGATAGGAGAGTTGATTGAGCCACATGATCATAAAAGCATCGCGCTCGATAATTTCGAGAATGCCCGCAAGTAGAGCGAATGAGCGCGTGGGACCCGTCGCAAGGCCCGTTGTTATACGCGGACGAATGAGGGGTTCACGTTCTTTTTGAAGCGGATGTGGCGCTGCGCTCGCTGTTTGTGCGGGAACCATCACTGCCTTTCCAGTGAGAAGATTCTCACCTTTGATCCACAGAAAACGGCTGTCTTCAGAGTAGGTAAGTCGTGGATTTTCGGCTCGTTGCGCCGAAGAGAAACCAGAAAAGCGCTCCGGCGAGAGGTGGGGGGATGAATGCATCTCGCGGAGCGATGCAACGCGCGGTGCAACAAATGCAGAAGAATCTGACTTCCATAATGATCGCTCGAGACATTCGGCGAGTGTAGCGGCAAGTGCCTGCGTGTCCGATGAAGCAGAGGCACCACCTGCAGACTCTGTCTCTGTATACTGCGCTCGCCAGGCAAAAAGAGGCGGCTCGTCGGGGAGCGTGCGTACCCGAGCAAGAGAGCGCAGTAATCCGCTCGAGCGAAGGGCAGCAATAATGGAGCGGTATGTTTGAAGCGCCTCACTCTGAGATTCTCGCCGGGTCACTATCTCAAAACCACTCATGTGCTCTATGGCGCTGAGGAATGCCACAACTGATCGCGTAGCTAGTGAGGTATCTCCTTTCAGAGAGTCGCGAAAAGAGGTGCTCGAGCGAAGGGTCACGGGCCCATCGTAACAATAATCCACACACGCGGCCACTCAATGAAGAGAGCGTGGTACGATCTGAGTATGAGTATTCCTTCAGGACCAGGAAAGGTTGTGCGCGCCGCTGGAACGGTATCCTTAATCGTTTTAGGAGGTATCGTTTTGTTGCTCGGCACAGTATTTCCGCGACTTTTTGCCGGTAGCCGTATGGGGGAAACACTTCCTGCTGTCGGCGTTGCTCATGCTGATGCACCGAACTGTTCTACTTCATGTGGTACATCGTGTTCGGCGAGCTGTGAGGCCAACTGTGACATGTCGTGTGATAGCGGGTGCGCAAGTTGCGGCTGTGATTGCAGTTGTGGCAACGTTGGGGGTTGCGCCTGTGGATGTGATTGTTCGTGCTGTAGTGGGGAATAGTGTAAGTGTGTTTGTGAAGTACACATAAATATGCCACCTAAAGCTTCAGTTAAAAAACAGGCTGCTCATCCTCTGCCCATCTATCTCGTGAGGCTCGCGGTGCTGCTCGGTATTCTTGCGGCGATCCTCGTTGCGTATTTTGCATGGTATCAGCCGATGATAGAACGCGTTGGTCGGATTCAAGTGGAAGAGGCTGAGAGCGCATTTATGAAAGGTGACTTTGCCCACTCTCTTGAACTTGCTCAGAAACTTTTAACAACGAGTACTAAGGCAAATCATGCATATGCCGCTTCGGTTGTGGAGCATGCACGCTTTATGGCAGGGGACGAATTGGAAAAACGCGCAGTTATTGAAGCGGTAAAAGAGCGATACCTCGTAAGTGAATCAAACGAGGAAAAAGCACATATTATTAATGAACTGCTCGCATTTCTTGTAGCGGGGCGCGAAGGAGACATCATGGCGGACGTTTTCCGAGGGGAGCCGTTTGAAAGCTACTTTGTGCCGGGGGACTCCCTTGCCTCGATGAAGCAACTCGCCGAACTCTCCCTTTCACTCATGCCCTCCTCGCTTGCGCTTCAGCAGATTGTGTCCTGGGACGCGAATCAGTTATTAACGCGCGGACGGACGCTGGGGAAGGAGGTTGTGGACCAGCATGTGCGGAACATTGTGAATGCGCTTACGCAGGCCGAGTCACTCTTTGCTGAGGAGCAAATGGACCTCTCTTTGAGTCCGACGCATGCGCTCGACGCACTTCGCTACTATCAGCGCTCGGGGTACCTGTATGGCGCCGCTGCGCTCATACAAAAAGAATACTTAGTACCGTCAGAAGCAGCGTATGCAAAAGCATATGCCCTTTTTGAAGAAGAGCAGAGTCATGGAGGAGGGGAGGCGCCAGCGCTTGCGGCATGGATGCCGTACGCGTACATGCATAATGCGCTCTATTTAAATTACATCGGTAA
>CAYMRY010000053.1:0-7676 GCA_964393065.1 uncultured Candidatus Saccharibacteria bacterium | reverse complement strand
GTTCACAGATTTACCTATTTCCACCCTACCACAAAGCTCACGGCAGGTGAAAGGCGGCCGTAATTTTCATAGAGCACGTTTGGTACGGGTTTAAGGTAGTGTACAATGCCCATACTATGAGCGTCCTCGTCTCAGGATCCCTCGCATACGATCACATCATGGATTTCCCTGGTCTTTTTAAAGACCACTTCATGCCGGAAAAATTACACAATATCAATGTGAGTTTCAACATTGAGTCACATGCCGAACATTTCGGTGGAACGGGCGGCAATATTGCTTACACACTGGCACTCCTCGGAGAAAAGGCGTCCATTATCGCAGCCGTGGGCGATGATTTTGATCGTTATAAGCAGCACCTCGATTCCGCCGGTGTAGACACAAGCAGAATTCGAATTGAACCCAAACTCGAGACCGCTTTTGCGTACATTATTACCGACAAAGGCGACAACCAGATTGCGGCATTTCATCCGGGGGCTAGCAAAGAAGCATACGCAAGCGACATTCCTATAGAAAAAGATACCATTGCAATCATTGCGCCGGGCTCACTCGCAGACATGCGCGAATTTCCCGAAAAATTTAGAAAGAGCGGAATTCGCTTTATGTTTGACCCGGGCCAGGTCATTCCGGCTCTCACGGGTGCTGAACTCATCAATGGTATGACCGGCTCCCATACTGTGTTCGCTAATGATTACGAATTTTCACTTATCGAACTAAAAACAGGCCTCAAGATCGATGATGTTGTTAAACTGACAAAAAACCTTGTTATCACTCTCGGCGCTCAAGGATCACGCCTCATCACGAGCTCTGGTGAGAAGAGAGTTTCTGCGGTGCCTGCAAGCACTGTTAGTGATCCAACGGGTGCTGGGGATGCATATCGCGCTGGCTACATCAAGGGAATGATTCTCGACCTTAGCGCTCCGCAAAGCGCTCAAATCGGAAGTCTCTGTGCTACATATTGCGTCGGGAGTGTAGGTACACAACGACATAATTTCTCGCTCGACGAGTTCAAACAAAAATACGAAATCGCGTATGGAGAATCACTGAAGATATAAGAGGGGGAAGTACCAAATATCAGCTACCAAGTACCGAGAAATACAAAAGCGTATCTCTCTTTGATACTTTCTATTTGGAACGTTGTACGTATTCTTTTGCTGTGGCCGGAAAAATGTTATAACAGTGCGATGCAATCAGATATTAAAGACAGGAATTTATCCGGAGAAGGCGTCAAAAGAATTGAATGGGCGGACCGCGACATGCCAGTACTCGCAAAGGTTCGCGAGCGATTTACAAAGGAAAAGCCGCTCAAGGGCAAGGTTCTTGCCGCATGTCTCCACGTAACCGCAGAGACTGCGAACTTGGTACGCACTTTAAAAGCAGGTGGAGCTTCTGTGTTCCTCTCTGCGTCGAATCCTCTTTCAACACAAGACGATGTAGCGGCCGCGCTCACTCACGAATACGGTATTCCAACCTTTGCGATCAAGGGCGAGGATACGGCTACGTTTTTCAAGCACATCAAGGCATTGATCGCGCAGAAACCGCATCTCACCATGGACGATGGGGCAGACCTCGTTACGACGATTCACAAAGAACACCCCGAGCTTATTCCACAGATCCTTGGCGGAACAGAGGAGACAACGACCGGCGTCATTCGTCTGCGTGCTATGGCAAAAGATGGAGCACTTAAATTTCCTGTAGTCGCTGTGAACGACGCGAAAACGAAAAACATGTTTGATAATCGCTATGGCACAGGCCAATCAACGCTCGATGGGATCATCCGCGCGACAGATATGCTTGTTGCCGGGAAAACGGTTGTCGTCGCAGGATACGGCTGGTGCGGCAAGGGTCTTGCGATGCGCGCCGATGGCATGGGTGCAAATGTGATCGTGACTGAAATTGACCCCATCAAAGCACTCGAAGCGGTTATGGATGGCTTCCGCGTCATGCCGATGGATGAAGCTGCAAAAGAAGGGGATTTGTTCTGCACCGTAACCGGCAACATGGATGTCATCGTCAAAAAACACTTCGCAAAAATGAAAGACGGTGCAATGGTCTGTAACTCAGGACATTTCGATGTTGAAATTAACCTCAAGGATCTTAAAGCACTCTCAAAGAAAGTAGAAAAAGGTGTGCGCCCCAACGTCGATGCATACCACCTCGGCAAGAAGACCATCTACGTCCTCGCCGAAGGCCGCCTTGTCAATCTTGCGGCAGCAGAAGGTCACCCCGCATCGGTGATGGACATGAGCTTTGCAACGCAAGCGCTTGCCTGCGAATGGATCGGCACAAAGAAAGTGGATGCGGCAGTCTATGATGTACCCCTTGCGATTGAAAACCATGTCTCACTTCTCAAACTCGCTTCGATGCACATGACCATGGACAAGCTCACTCCCGCCCAACAAAAGTATCTCTCTGGCTGGCAGCACGGGACATAACCATGCGCGCGGCACACGTCATCGACATAACAACGCCGAAGAAATTTCTCCTCAATGGCTTGTGGTTTGGGCCCATGCATCCTGAGACGGCGATCATATGGATTCACGGGCTCTCAAGTTCCGCATTTTCGCGTTTGGGAATAGTCGATACACTCATCGATGATTCAAAAGCGGTCATGACATTTAATAACCGCGGCCACGATACGGTCACGCGTGTTTCAAGAATAAACCCTCGAAAAAAAGAAGGTTACGATCGCATTCTTGCGGGCGGAGCGCACGAGGTATTTACCGATTCCGCCGACGATATTCAAGGGGCGATTGAGTACGCGCGCTCCCGCGGTGCATTGCGCATTTTTCTTGCAGGGCATTCCACAGGCTGCCAAAAGGCAGTCTACTATGCATCTCGAAATGGAAATCAGCAAAAAATTGACGGCATCATTCTTCTTGCTCCTATTAGCGACTACGCGAGTGCCCTCTATTTCGATAAAAAAGAAAAAAGGTTGCACAAAGGAGTACAGCTAGCACGCAAGCTCGTCGCAAAAAAACAATCTCATACAATCGTGCCCGGTTGGTGGCAAGATGCGCAGCGCTTTCTCTCCTTACACACAAAAGAGAGTACTGAAGAACTTTTTCCTTACGCACACAAAAAGAGTCCAAAATTGTATTCCTCGCTCGCGATCCCCGTTCTCGCTCTGTTTGCCGAACACGACGAATACTCCGATCGCAAACCCGAGGAGCTGGTCTCTTGGTTTACAGAGCATTCTCGCTCGAACAACTTTGCTGCAGGAGTTATTCGGGGAGTTGATCATAGTTTCAAGGATGGCGAAGCGGATGTTGCGGCCTCTATCTCAGCCTGGATGAAGGGTATTGAGTCCTGAGTGCGTTGCGTATCCCCAGGTTCGTGCTATACTGCCGGGGATGTAAGTTTTCCCCCACCAAGCGAGGTGCAAGCCAAGGGCGGGTAAGGAAAGGTTCGGTTTACATTTATATACTAGGAAAAAACAGACGAATACATGGCAAAGAAACTCTATGTGGGCGGCCTTCCGTACTCTACGTCGGAAGATCAGCTCCGCGAGGCGTTTGCGCAAGCCGGTTCTGTCGCTTCTGCCGTCATCATCATGGATAAGATGAGCGGTCGATCGAAGGGATTTGGTTTCGTCGAGTTCGAGTCAGATGACGACGCTGCAAAGGCGATCGACATGTGGAATGGCAAGGACTTCGGCGGACGCACACTCACTGTCAACGAAGCTCGTCCTCTCGAGGAGCGCCCTCGCCGCGATAATCGCGGTGGCGGTGGCGACTGGGGCGGAGGCGGCAACGGTGGCGGCCGACGCAACTCTTGGTAATTCCTTTTTGGGATACCACGCAAAAACTCCGCATCTGCGGAGTTTTTGCTTAGAGTCACTTTTATCCACACGAGCACTCTCGAGAGAACATAACTCCGTTATACTGAGGCATGCAGCTTGTTCTTAAGACTATTGGGTGGGGAATCGTCATTTACGCCCTCATGTACCTTCTCTGGTCCGGTCTTGTACTCTACGGACTCTCAGCAGGACTTTTGTCCTTGTTCATACGACTGTTTGCGCTTCTTAGCATCACTACCATTGCGGGCATGAGTATGCATTTTGTAAATTGGCGCGATCTTGTACCGGTATCGCTTGCATGGGCCGCTATAGCTGCCGGTATGGACGGCGTGTTTCTCGTTCCTTTTTCTGGATGGGCACTCTATGCAAATTGGAGCGTGTGGGTTGGCTATACACTTATTGCACTCATTCCACTTATTGCGCATATGCTTCTCACTCGACGAATACCGAGCGTCGCATCTCACGTATAAATACTATGCAGCTGCGCAAGGGCACAGCGCGAGTACTCAACGCTCATCGTGCTCTTTTTCGCATTGCACTTTCGGCGAGTAATATTTTCGCCTGGATGATCGTCTTTCAATTTTTGTTTGTAACAACAGCGCACCTCGAAGTAGCACTCGCTGGAGTCGCCGCTCTGTATGGTATTTCAAATGCAGTGACCTTTTTCCTCACACCGCTTTCCGGTATGGCACTGCGCCACGGGGTGCGCCGCGCCCTTACAATTGGGACAATGACTGCAGCGCTTGCGTTCGGACTCCTCGCGAGCGTATTTCTGTATGCCACGTCGATCGAATCAATGTATTGGGTTATCGCATCATTTGTCGTTGTGCGAGGCATCTATCGCGCTTTGTACTGGATACCCTACAAAACGACCGATCGGGCCAAAAAGGGAGGTGCGTCACACATTCAAATCCTTGACGCAGTGCTTATCCTTATGCCGGCCTTCGCCGGATACCTACTTTCGTTTTTCTCACACGGTGCATTTGTTCTCTTTGGTACCACCTCAGCGCTTCTGATACTCTCCGGTCTTTTGCTTACCCGTCTTCCCGAAAGCTACGAGTCCTTCACCTGGTCGTATGCCGCGACCTTTCGAGCACTCACGCAGCGCGCAAACACAACGGCGGTTGGACTCTTTATTCTCGACGGCATGCAAGGTGCCGTACTTCTTCTCATTTGGCCGTTAGCTGCATTCATTCTCCTCGGCAAATCATTCAGCGCGCTTGGTATTGTGCTTTCTGCGACACTACTTCTTACGATCCTCACGCGCTATCTCGTGCAAGAAACAGTACGCACGCGCCGGATGCATGACTCACCAATCGTTGTTGCAAGCGTTGTGTTTTCAAGTTGGATGTTGAGACTCGCCGCGGCTTCTCCCGTCCAGGTGACGCTCATTGACGTCTTCTACAACACCGGGACGTCTGCGGGCCGCTTCAGTGTGGACGCACAGACCTATGAACAAACCGCCGATAATGGCCATTACATCGATGAATACACGGCGCTCAAAGAAATGGGGCTCTGCATCGGCAAGATAGCGATAGCGCTTCTGTTCTTTATTCTTGCGCTTTCAACGTCCGAATCGGTTGCATTCACCGCAAGTATTCTCACCGCCGCGCTTGCAGGCGGCTGGTCGATTCTCATCGCTGAAAAGGTGCGCAAAGCTCTCTAAGTGTACTGGAGGCTTACGCAAACAGTGACTCAACGACTTCCTTAACGAGAGCGCCGTCTGCGTTTCCTTGAAGCTCTTTCATTACAGCTCCCATAAGTTTGCCTTTTCCGGCGCTATCAATTGCCATTGATTCCTTAAGCTTTTGTGCGACGAGGAGCACCTCTTCGCGGCTCGCACTCTGGGGGAGGTAGGATTCTATAATCGCAAGTTCTGCAAGCTCTTTTTGTGCGAGCTCTGGTCGTCCACCTTTTTCAAATTGTTCAGCAGAATCCTTGCGCTGTTTCGCGAGTCGCTTCAAAACAGTCTGCGCAAGCGCGTCATCAACAGTATCCGTCGGCTTCATGCCTTTTGCGACGAGTTCGTTGGTAAATGCGGACATCGCACCGCGCAGCGTCTGAACTTTTAATTCATCACGCGCCTTCATCGCCTCCTTCATCGAGTCCTTAATAGTTTGTGCAAGCATGTACTGCATACTAACAATTTTTACCTAAAGTTAAAGGCCGCACGCATCCGGCCGGGGAGGTAGCGGATTTTTGCGTGCGGCCTAACGGCGCTCGGGAGGCAGCGCCGATTCAAATCTATCTTGATATTAATAGGGCATCCGTGTAAAAGCAAGCACAAGAGCGCCTGTGGTAGCATGTACCCATGGAATGGATCATCATCGTACTGCTTGTTGCAAACCTTGCGCTTCTCGCGTTTCTTTTCTTTCGTAAACCAGTCAAGCAAGAGGACGACCGCTCTTTGCTCTTACTCCAGAATCAACTACAAGACCTAACGCGCTCCATGGAGAACAAGCTTGGCGAGGGCACAAATCGCATGTTTGAGAGTATGCGCGCACAGTTTGGTGAATCTCAACGCCTCGCGAGCGATATTCGTGACCTCGTCGGAAAACAGCTCACCGAAGTTGCGCGTGAACAGACCAAAACCAACGAAGCCACGCTCAAGTTCATGTCGATCGCCGAACAGCTAGCCAACCTTGAGAAAGTCTTGAAGCATCAAAAGCAGCGAGGAAATCTTGGCGAAGCGTCGCTCGAACTCATCCTCGGCAACATCCTGCCACCTGGCTCCTATAAAATGCAGCACGAATTCCCGGGAGGGGAAACAGTGGATGCTGCGGTAGTTACCAAAGAAGGCATTATTCCAGTCGACGCCAAATTCTCGCTCGATAATTACAACCGACTCACACAGGAAACGGACGATATTCGCCGCGCCGAGCTTGAAAAGCAATTCAAAAACGATCTCAAGCTGCGCATCGACGAAACGTCAAAATACATCCGCGTCAAAGACGGCACGCTCCCGTTTGCCTTTATGTACATTCCTGCCGAAGGCATCTACTACGACCTTCTTATCAACGAAGTCGGCTCGATGAAGGTCAACACCCGCAATTTGATCGATTACGCCTACAACGAAAAGAAAGTGATCATCGTCTCGCCGACGACATTCGCAGCTTATCTTCAGTCAGTACTCTACGGGTTCAAGGCATTCAAAATTGAGGAAACAGCCAAAGATATCGCCAAAAACGTGGAAGCCCTCGGCCGCCACATCAACGCTTACGAAGACTTCTACAAGAAAATCGGCACCTCGCTCTCAACCACCGTCAATCATTACAATGCCGGATACAAGGAACTCGGCAAGATCGATAAGGACGTCCTGAAGATTACCGGTGCGTCTACAGGGGTTGAAATCGGACTTTTAGAGCGTCCACAAATTGACTCTTGACATATTAGATTTCACATGTCAAATTACGAGACAGGTAGGTGCGTCTTGCCTGCCAAATCAAACCGATAGGTGAAAAATGGCAACGCAGAGAGACTACGCATATCCAGTGTGGGGAACGCAGGGCGGCGGGCTAGTCCGGCTAGTCGGTGATCAGTATATCTTCGTTACGAAGCCAGATTGTCCAGGGTACGACGTCGGCGATGACATGCCTAAGGAATGGGGTCTCATCCCCGCGAATAATCTCGCGACGCAGGAAATGCAAAGGCGCGAGTTCGGTGAAGACGAAGCGGAAGCAGAGTATTGGGCCGCTTATGAAAAGGCCATGGCCGACTACATCCACAGCGGCCACCGCTCGTAAGCACAGACCCGTCGGAGGCGACTCGCGCCTTCGCGGGTCGCTTTCTTTACAATTATCGCTATAAATGTATACTTCCTCACGATATGTCCAAATTCGCCATTATTGAGACCGGCTCGAAGCAGTACCTCGTCAAAGAC
>CAYMRY010000052.1:0-7707 GCA_964393065.1 uncultured Candidatus Saccharibacteria bacterium | reverse complement strand
ATTACCAAAGCGGTCGAAGATGCGATCGCATTTGTCGAAAAATAATATGCTATCTATCGCCGACATTCGTAAAAAAGAACAAGGGACGCTTGTCATCGGGAATCATCCCGGCATCGTGCAGTCGATTCTTGATTTTGATTATGCGTGCAAAAAGGAAGTCCCCTCGATTGTCGCGATGGTGACCTCGAATCGAAAGGCACTCAAATTCTTCTACGGATCCGGTGAAATTCTTATTCCGTGTTATCCGAATATTGCCGCTGTGCCAGAGTCGCTTTCGTCGCGCATACAGTGGATGCTCAATGTGCAATCGGGACGCCGTGCCTACGAAACCACCTGCGCATTCTTTGATGCCTATCCAGACGCCCATGGAGGACATATTTTTGCTGAAAATGTACCGGAGCGTCACGCAACCGATCTTATTGCGCGCTACGGTGGAAAAAAGATAATCGCAGGTCCCTCGGGGGTAGGTATTCTCATTGGCGGACACTTGAAAGTAGGGGCGATCGGCGGTATCGGTCTTGCGCAACTCGACGAAGGGAAGCTCGCTTCTCCCGGCTCAATTGCCGTTGTTTCTACCTCAGGCGGCATGACGAATGAACTCATTACCGCTGTGGTGAGGGCAGGGAAGCGCGTCTCGTTTTCTATTTCGATCGGCGGAGATCGCTTTCCCATTTCAAGTCTCGGCGAAGTACTCTCACTCGCCGAGCGCGATCCGGAAACAAAGGCGATCGCCTATTTCGGGGAACTCGGCGGCGTGGATGAATATGAGATTGTCGAAATGATCAAGACAAAAAAGCTGACCAAACCCGTCCTTGCGTATGTCGCCGGCATAATCGACGAAGCATTCGACGAGCACATGCAATTTGGCCACGCCAAAGCGCTCGTGGCACACAAAGACGAAAGCGCACGTGCGAAACGTGAAGCGCTTCATGCCGCAGGGGCGATAGCGCCGGAGACATTTCCTGATTTTCTGAAAGAGATGGAGCGCCTCCCTAGTGGAGAAATCCATGATACCGTTTCGAGTATGGACTCACTTCCACATCGTCGCGCGAGCATTCTCTCGACCCGCGAGGTTGTTGATATGGATGCAGTGCCGGTGTTTGTGAAGAATAAGAAACTAGTCACAAGCGATCGGACATTTGCAGGCGCCGCGCTCGAATCTATTCTTGGAAAACCGGTTTCTTCGGATGTTACGGTGGCATTTGCGGAAGCGATTTTTAGTCTCCTTATCGATCATGGTGGCCATGTTTCCGGTGCGGTGAATACCATGATTACGGCGCGCGCAGGGAAGGATTTAGTGTCGTCGCTTGCAGCGGGGTTACTAACGATTGGTCCGCGTTTTGGCGGCGCAGTGAACGAAGCGGCTCGTGCGTGGTATACCGGCGTACAATTGGGACTCGATGCGCCGAATTTTGTGGAGCAAGCGACCAAAGGGGGAAAACTGCTTTCCGGAATCGGGCATCGCAAGTACCGTGTCGGGATCCCCGATCCTCGTGTTGCAGCGATTGCGGAATTCGCGGGACTTCTTAAAAAACATCCGCACTATGATTTTGCACGTGCCGTCGAAGGAATAACGACCGCCAAAAATGGCACGCTTATTCTCAATGTTGATGGCGTGATGGCCGCGCTCTTTCTCGATATTCTTCTTGAATGTGAAAAGCTCTCGGCACAGGAATTGCAAGAACTCATCGACGCTGAATTTTTCAACGCACTGTTTGTCATCCCGCGCACCGTCGGCTTTATCGTGCACTTCATTGAACAAAAGAAAAACGACGAAGGCTTGTTCCGCTTGCCGGACGAGCTTCTTTTTGTTCGTAGATCGAAGAAGTAAGAGGGGAGAACCATACAATCTCTCCTTCACGCCCCTTTCAGGTGGATTCGTTATGCTGCGTGGGTATTAGCATAGCAACTAGTAATCAACATATACGTATGGCTGATACTGTAATAACAACACCAACTGCGACGCGGGACAGTGAATCAAGCGCACTTGGATGGGCAGTCGCACTCGTCCTGCTTCTTGGGCTAATTCTTTTCGGTATTTTTGTTTGGCCGGGCGTAAACGCATCGAATACTTCTCCGGTGCAAAATACCAACCCCTCTTCGGTTGATGTGAATGTGAAGCTTCCGGCGGGTGTACTCCCGACAAACAATACCGTGAACCCGAACAACTCAGGAAGTGGCGTGCAGATGCAAGCGCAGCCAGGGCAGACAGGCGGCGGCGTTCAAGCCCAGTAGTAAATTCTTCAATCGACTTTGAAGAAAACCAAAAGCGGCCGTCCTTGGTCGCTTTTTGGTTGCGTACTCTGCGCAGATGATGCGGAATATCTTATCCACAGCCGCTCCGTATTGACTGGTGAACCTTAGTTCACTATACTCAACATATATCAATTTACTCGTAGCCTATGTCATATGAAGAATACAAAAACAAACTGGTTGCTTTTTATGGGAAGCACAAGCGCCTCCCGGGCTACAAGGAAATTATGGCCTTCACGGGTTTTAGATCCAAGAACGCTGTGTTCAAGTTTATTCAAAAGCTCGTCGACGACGGAGTGGTCAGGAAAGATGCTCGGGGCCGGCTCTCTCCCGATTTTCTCGGAGGCGGTGTACGGCTCCTCGGTCTTGTAGAGGCGGGCTTTCCGTCAGCCGCAGAAGAGGAGCTCCTCGACGTGATGAATTTCGATGAGTTTCTTACCCCCAACAAAGAATCCAGTTACATACTACGAGTGAAGGGTGATTCCATGATCAACGCCGGTATTCGCGAAGGAGATATGGTGATCGCAGAGCGTCGTCAAAATTACAAAGTGGGGGAGATTGTGATCGCGATGGTGGATGGCGACTACACGATGAAATACCTCCGCAAGAAAGGAAGTGAGTACTATCTCGAAGCGGCCAATGAAAAATATCCCGACATTCACCCTACGGAGTCATTCAAAGTTGAGGCAGTAGTTACCGGTGTAGTGCGTAAATATTAAAACTATCTATGATTAAAACATTGTTCGCGCGCATGTTTGGTGCGAAGGAAGCAAAGATCGCTTCTCCTCTTTATGCGGCGCGGGAGGTCTGGCTCTATGCGCACACTGATCCAAAAACGGGACGTACTGTTGAAAAGCCCATCCTCGTTTTTCACAAAGCGAGCGAAGGTATGTTTTGGGGACTTCCGCTTATGAAAACGCATGTGAAGGGGAAGGCGTTGTACGTTCCAGAGCGCACGAAGGCTGGAAAAAAAGTGTCGCCACTTTCCGCAATGCGAACTCTGAAAGCACAACGCTTAGTGCGACGCCTCGGAAAGGCAGGTGAGAGAGAATTTAGTGCGATAAATAGTGCGGTTCTCCGGTTCCTCGCATTTGCTCCTCTTAAGACGATGCCAGTCTACTCTCCCCGTGTTGCTGCGCGCTCATCTCTTGTGCGGTCTTCCCGTGCGATACAGCGTCATTCGTTGGTATCACCGTTTGCGCCGTATGTCCTCCAGATGCGCTAAACCTCTCTTTTTGTATGACTTGGGGAACATCGCTCTCATATCCAAGAGCAATTGTGCACATTGATGGTGACTCATTTTTTGCTGCAGTTGAAGTGGCAAAGAATCCGCGTTTGAGAGGAAAGCCCGTGATAACGGGAAAAGAGCGCGGCATTGTCTCTGCCTGTACCTATGAAGCAAAGGCACGCGGCGTGAAGCGTGGCGTCAAACTCAGTGATGCACTGAAGGTGTGTCCTGATGCGGTTATCCTTCCGTCCGATTACGAGACGTACTCGCTCTTTTCCGAGCGCATGTACGAAATCGTGCGGCGCTACACACCAGCGGTTGAGGAATATTCTATTGACGAATGCTTTGCCGATATTACCGGCATGCGCCGCGTGAACAGGATGAATTATGGCGATATGGCACACTCGATTAAAGAGGAATTGCGTGTGGAGCTTGGTATTACATTTTCCGTCGGTCTCTCGTGTACGAAAGTTCTTGCAAAGGTAGGATCGAAGTGGAAGAAGCCCGATGGACTTACTAAAATCGCCCTTAAAGATGCGTCGCAGTATTTGGCAAAATTGCCGATTGAAAATGTGTGGGGGATAGGATCGAATACGGGCGCGTTTCTCCAAGGACACGGGGTGCGTACTGCAGGACAATTTGCCCGCAAAGAACGGGCCTGGGTGAGCACGCATCTTTCAAAGCCCTATCAGGAAATCTGGCAGGAATTGAACGGCGAGGTTGTCTTTGAGCTTGTGACTGAGAAGAAAGAGACGTACCAGTCGATTTCGAAGACGAAGACCTTCACCCCACCATCGCGCGATGAGTATTTCATATTTAGTCAGCTCTCAAAAAACATAGAGAATGCCTGCATCAAGGCACGCCGCTGGAATCTAGCGAGTCCGGAAGTGTTTTTCTTTCTTAAGACGCAGGATTTCAAGTACCATGGATTTGAAATAAAACTTCCGCACGCCACATCCGTTCCTCAAGATATTTTGAGAGAGGTCGCACATTTTTTCCCACAGGTATATACAAAAGGCGCGCTGTATCGTGCGAGCGGTATTACGCTTCTTCAACTCCGTAAGGGTGGTGATGAGCAGCTCGATTTATTCGGCAAGGTACAACAATCAGAGGCAAAGAAACAGGTGTTTGAAAGTGTCGATCATATTTCTGAACGCTACGGCAAGCATGCGGTATTTCTTGGTTCGAGTTTCCAGGCGATGCGATTCGGGGCACACCTTGGAGATCGCGGTGATATGCCCGAAAGATCACGGCAGCTCTTTAAGGGCGAGACAGCGAGGCGCCGCCTCGCGATACCAATGCTCGGGGAAGTAACCTGAATTTTTTAAGAGCCAATCCTGCGCTCACGTGCCAGTCGCGCGATGTGGTGAAAAAGAGAATCAGGATCGCGCGTTGCTTTTTGCGCGTCGTCCCAGTCAAACTGTCCGCGCACAAAGGTGCGCGTATCAAGTACATCATCGGTGCGCGGGAGATTCTTCATTCCGATTTCGTCGCCGTAGTACATGACCGCGCTTCCCGACGTGCGATACAAAAGCTCGAATGCAGCGCGAACTTTCTCAGGGTTATGTGCAAATACATTCGCCAGCCGCACTGCGGTTGCTCGGCCGCCGTTAAAGAGATATTCACCTGTTGGATCAAGAGAGGAAATTAATGTCGTGCGTCGTATCAGGGGAAGCGTAGCTAACGATATTTCATCGTGATTACGTAAAAAGACAGCCCACGCGCAATTCTGAGGGATATTTTTTGATTGCTCGAGAACATCCTGTAGTTGATCAGGCATATCAAGCAGGAGCGCAACGAAAAATGCTTCCATTAGTGGAAAGTGATACGCCAAGTGGCATTCGTCGCCTTCACCAAAAAAGGTAGCGATCTCTGAGGTCTCCATGTGCGATTCGGCAAGTAGGATTATCTCGCCTCCGTATTTCTGATCCAGGTGTGTGCGGAAACGCTTGATGATTGCGTGGGTTTCGGGGAGGCCCTTCGAGATAACGCCGTCGCGCTTTATGAGCGTGAGCGCTGCGTCAAGACGGAACCCATCGACGCCACGGTCAGCCCAAAAATCCATGTTCGCGCACATTGCGTCAAATACTTCTGGATTATCCCAATTCAAATCAGGTTGCTGTGGATAAAAAGTGGCGTAATAGTAATCGCCCGTCGGATCGTTGCGAATCCAATTCGAAGGCTTCAGGCCAGGGAATGCGTTCCAGCTTTCTTTGTATTTCTCGCTCGAATCACTCCAGAGGAAATAGTCGTGATGGCGACTCTTTTTTTCAGTGCGCGCATCGAGAAACCATGGGTGAAATTCAGAAACATGATTGAGTACAAAATCGATAATGATGCGAATACCTCGTGCATGCGCATCCTGTATGAGCGCATCAAAATCATCGAGCGTGCCGAGTTCAGGGCGTACATTAAGATAATCCATAACGTCATACCCGCCATCGACCATGGGGGAAGGGTAGTGCGGCAGAATATGGAGTGCCGTCATCCCGAGCTCTGAAAAGTAAGGCAATTCGTGTCGCAGGTTGTTGAGATTGCCGGCGAATTTATCGATATACAGTTCGTAAATATTCGCATTCTTCCACCAGTACTCCTTTTCCATAGATGTACTGAGTATACGCATTAATTGCACCATGAAGTAGGGTGTGTAAGACTGCACGTACTATCCACTTATATATCTTTATGGACGAAACGACACCAACAGTTGAGGCGAAGGCGAAGAGTAAGGTTTTATACATAGTCATCGCAGCGATTGCGATTCTTGTTCTCGGCGCAGGATTCTTTTTTGGATCCGGCATGACTCAAACAGCACTCGCACCGGCAGGAGTTGATGTGGACCAAAATAGGGACGGATCGACAACCTATACAACCAACGAGGGAACGGTGACGGTGGGTAACAACGCGTCGATGCCGGAGAATTGGCCATCGGATGCACCGCGTGCCTATAGTGGAGCAACGATTGTGTACTCAGGCACAACCAATCCGACAACGGGAGAAACGGGCTCCGCCGTATCCTACACAGCACCGGGCTCTGTTCAGGAAGTCATTCAGTATTATCTCGACGGTATAAAAGCGGAAGGCTGGGCAGTAGAGTCTGATGCGAGCGTCTCCGGTATGCGCGTTATCGTTGCGAAGAAGGATACACGCACGCTTGGGGTCTATATCATGGACGGGGGGAATGGTACGGTGAGCGTGACCGCGGGGGTGCAATTGTAAAAATACTAGTTAAAGGCCCCCGAGGAATCGGGGGCCTTGTGCATTCTTTTTCGGATGTGCCTTTTAGAGGAATTTTCCGGTGAGAAGGCGCGAACTTACGTTGCGGATGTGCGATTCATTCACCCATACTGAAATGAGACTCCCCGGTACGCCACGTCTGCGAACTTTCAACTCGAATCGGTCATTTCCTGTAAAGTCGAGTGTGACTGTGCGGTCTGGCTGTGCAAGATAGAAGTCCTTAGTCGAGGAAAATGCCCGTACTGTTTTTACATCCGAGTCGGTAAATCCATTGTACATGTTTTCACCACGCGCGATGGCGCTCGCAACAAGATTGATGTCTCCGTAACTGCAGAATAGCCTCAGTGTCGGGCATCGATTTTCATGGCACTCCAGACTGATTTCACTTTCTCGGTGCTTAATCGTAATCATCCGCAGAGTGCTGGTAGTAAGGATTCGATGACGCGCGATGAGCGATCCACCTCCGAGAAACGCGGATGAGTCGAGGTCTTTGTCACTAAAGAGCTGGTTCATCGATATTCTCCCTGTGGTTGCCTTCCTTCTGTGTACTTGATAGTTGGGGCGTTGGCAAGGGGAAAGTTTCTAACAAAAAACGTCCGCTGAAGCGGGGCGGTTTTTATAATTGTGGAGGTGTCGGGAATTGAACCCGAGTGTAGAAAATGATCTACAAGCGCATCTACAAGACATAGGACATTCTTGTTTCCCGAAGGAATTGAGGTGGCGAGCGTAGGGAATGTCCAAGATCGCACGACACCGAACTCTCTTTCTTTAGACGCTACGACGGAGTGATCGTAGAATCGGATCCGATGTATATGACGCTCGGACTAGGGTATCGGATACCCGCTAGGCGAACGGTCGTCGAAACGCGATTAAGCGAAGACGAGGCCGAGGTCTTTCATCTGAATCGGTGAAAGTACCCCCCGTGCAGTTTTGTTTGCACTTAGGTTTGAACGATTTTTAGGAAGGTCGTTCGCTTCCGTCTTGCACACAGG
>CAYMRY010000051.1:0-7816 GCA_964393065.1 uncultured Candidatus Saccharibacteria bacterium | reverse complement strand
CGGTACAACAGCAGCAAGCGAATCCGTATGGCCAAATTGGCCAACAAGTGGGGCAGCTCTTTGGCGGTGGTGGAGGACAACAGCAAGCGAAGTGCGAGGTGCAGGTCAAGGTAGGGGCAGATGCGAATCAGGGTGGGGATACGCCGAAAGCGCAAATTTCATGTCAGCCGCGCGTAGCCGATGTGGGGATGCAAATCGCGATTTCGTTTGCGTGCCAGAACGCCGCAACAGCGGGAGGGAGCGGCTTTTCAACCAATGGGAATCTGTCGGGCTCTGCAACCGCAGTCGTTCCCGCACCAACACTCGGATCATCGAAAGTAACGTATGGGCTCACGTGTTCTAACCAAGGCAAGACCGATACTGCCGAATGCACAATTGACGTTCAGCGCTCATCGCTCGTTATGGTCGCAAATCCAAAGAATATATCTTCCGGCGAATCTGCAAACATTGGCTGGATCTCGAAGGGAATGGAGCGTTGTACGCTTTCGAGCCCGACCCTGCCGCAGTTTACCGAGGAGCAGAGTACATTGACGCAAGTCTCCGGCGTCGTGAAGACCCCTGCGCTTTCGCAACATACGAAATTCGTTCTTACTTGTACGACGCTATCAGGCGCGACAAAGACCGCGGAGACGACTGTTGAGGTGGGGAATACTCCTTAGTGATGGTTGAGAGGCAGGATAAGTCTATTCGCCTCATGACTGCACGCATGAGGCGATGGGTATGTGGTCAAAATCCAAAAAACTCGAGAATCTTGTGAGCGAGGGGTTCTTTCATCGGTACCTCTTCTGCGTGAGGCCGGAGAGCTGCGCGAATTTCATCGGGGTGCAAATCTCCCAGCGGTATGACGAGATTCGGCGCCATGAATGCTGTGGTGTCGATAAGAAGGAGTGGATGCTCAAGTTCTTCATCAACCCAGAACGAGACGATAATTGCGTACGGGTAGAAGGTTTTACTGATGCGGATTCCTTTGTCCGATATCTCAAATTCATGTAATAACGGCGGGCGTTGAGCGATGAGCGCGATGGTGAAGGCGGCGATGAGGATGACGAGTGCGAAGAGAAAGTTACTGAAGAGCATACTTGAGAGTGCGGCGGAAACCGCGACGACCCCGAGGGCCCAATACCAATCAGAGCCGCGTTCAATATGCTCGTGCTCATAAGCGCTCCAGTGAAGCGTCGATTGTTCGTCTCCCATGACGTTATTGTATCGCGTTTTTCCCACGCTCCGTATACATTATCCAGAGCCGTGCTTCCGAAATGGTAGAATGGCCTAATGGTTGAGCTTAAAAGAAGACCAAATGCCGAATGTCTTCTTTGTAAGAGGGCGGTATATCGTCGACCGTACCAAGTTCAGCAAAACGGAGGGAAGGTTTTTTGTGGTGCGCAGTGTTTTGGAATTTTCTGTCGCAAGGAACGGCAATGTCTCGTATGCAAAACTCCAATTTTGGCAGGAAGAAATTCTCGAACGTGCAGTCGCGCCTGTGCAAACAGAAATCGTACTGGGATAAGGTATGTGGGAAAGGCTCGAAACGATAAGGTAAAGAATCAGCGAGCGTTAAAAATTCGACTTATTGCGAAGAGGGGTATGAAATGCGAGCGCTGTGGGTACTCAAAACTTGAAATTTTGCACGTGCATCATCGCGATCGCGACAGAAATAATAACGATTTGGACAACCTCGAGCTCATATGTCCGAACTGCCACTACGAGGAGCACTATTTAGAAAAAAGCTGGCTTAATGGTAGTCTAGCGACGGAGGGGTCGGATAGCGGTTCATTCCAGCGCACTTGAAATGCGCCATGTCGCAAGGCATCGTGGGTTCGAATCCCACCCCCTCCGCATATATGGCGATTGATAACGTTGTAGCCTAACCATGACGCGCATCATGGTATTTGGTACGTTCGATATGATTCATGCCGGGCATGAGGATTTTTTTAGGCAGGCGCACTCGCTTGCGAAAGATCCGTACCTCATTGTTTCAATTGCGCGTGATGCTGTTGCGCGGAAGTTCCGAGACCGCGCGCTTCGTCATACGGAAGAGGAACGGCGTGCGTTTGTGGCGGCGCATCCGCTCGTGAGCATGGCGATCCTTGGTGATGAAGTGGGGTACATGGACCATATAAGTAAAGCGGCACCAGATATTATCGCGCTCGGCTTTGATCAAAGAGGGGAGTATGTTGCTTCTCTTGAGAGGGATCTGCATGATGCGGGGCTGACTGTGAAGATTGTTCGGCTTGAGCCATTCAAGCCGGAAATTTTTAATACTACACGTCTGAGGTCAGCTTGATACTTCGGCTTCGATGCTGAATACTGGTGCGATATGCGCTATCTCGGTATTGACTATGGGTCAAAACGACTCGGGCTCTCGCTCTCGGACGACCGCGGGAAATTCGCGTTTCCGTTTGAGACAATTCCAAACGACGCAACTTCCGTTGATCGCATTGGAAAGATTGTTAAAAAGGAGGGAGTTGGCGGGATTGTGATGGGTGATACGCGCGCGCTGAGTGGGGCAGAGAATACGGTAACCGAGGCCTCCGATGTATTTGCAAAAAATGTGACTCAATTTACCCACTTGAAGGTGGATCGTGTCTGGGAAGCGTGGAGTTCGGTTGAGGCTGCGCGATTTTCCGAAAAGGGAAGTGCACACAATGATTCGTCCGCTGCAGCAATCATCTTGCAGCGTTTTTTGGATGCACATCCTGAAAGCTAACCCTAAAGCGTGATTAAATGGTTCTATGATGCGCATTGTGCCGTCGTATGTGGGGGCTCTCTTTCTCTCGCTTTCATTTGTTGTCGCACTTTTTTTCCTGGGTATGTTTGCGGGAGCAGAAATGTCAGTGGCTATTCCTCAAGATCCGTGTCCCGGAGAGCTGGGCGAGACGAATGCCTGTTGGTCATCGTTTTATGAGTCTGTAATTGCAGAGCATGGAGCGCGTGGCGCCCTCCGAGATTTAAAACGACGGTATGAAGCAGGAGATGCTTCAGCGGTGTTTTGCCATCCTATTCTTCACCAAATCGGCGCAGCGGCGGGTAAAGAATATGGTTCCGTCTCAGAGGCCTATGAGGAGGGGGAGACATTTTGTCGGGCAGGGTATTTTCATGGAGTTCTCGAGGGGATTTTTGGGGAAGGTGAGAACGGTGGAGGTGCAAGGCTTCTCGAAAACATTGATACTATTTGTGCGGCAATACCTGGCAAAGATCGCTATTCGTACAACTACTATAGCTGCGTGCATGGTATTGGGCACGGACTCATGGCCTATTTTGAGCACGATATATTCAAGTCATTGAAAGGATGCGATCGCCTATCGGGAAAGTGGGAACAGGGTTCGTGTTACGGCGGTGTTTTTATGGAAAACGTGATTAGTGATTCGCCCGAGTTTCCCTCAAAGTTTTTGAAGAAGGATGATCCTCTCTATCCCTGCACCGTTGTCGAAGATCGACAGAAATATCAGTGCTATCAAATGCAGACTTCGTACATGCTCGTTCTGAACGGGGGAGATTTTGGCCATGTGTTTGAAACATGCGCGCGTGTTGAGGAAGAATTTCGTATTGCTTGTTTCCAGAGTATTGGGCGTGATGCATCGGGCTGGTCATATGGCGATACGGCGACCGCTCTGAATTATTGCGCACAGGGGGAAACTCTTGAGGCGAGAGCGGAATGTGTCCTCGGTGTTGCCGTTGATTACATTCAGTCGGTGAATCCGGCTGCCGCGCGGGCGGTGTGTGCCCAAGCGGAGGATGGTGCGCGGGTACCTTGTCTTCAGGCAGTGGAGTGGCAGATAGGCGCACTTTAGGTAGTACACAGCAGGGAGAACCCGTCTATACTTTCGATGCTATTATTTTGCCATGGTACGTTCTCCAAAGACGAAGCCAGAATATATGTGGGCGATAGCGCTTATTGCGCTCATTACCGGCGTCGGAGCATTTTCTTCTGGGTTTGATGTCGCACGTAATTCGCAGCTTGCCGTCGGGGTAGAGGCAGATATGGAATGTGTAAGCGGTAGCAAGTATGATCCAAAAGAAAAGTTTCCGAAAAAAACTAAACAGGGTAAGACCGGACTTATCGGAAAGCCGTGTAAAGACGTGACGAACGGTGGTGTCACAGAAGGAAAGTGTCAGGCCGAGGCTAAATGTAAAGGCGAAAAGACAGGCGGCATGATGCCCATGCTCCCCATGCTTCCTATGCCGATGCCCAAAATGATGATGCCGATGATGATGATGCCGATGCAGCCGGATTGTACGCAGTCACAAAATACGCCGCAAACCACCTCGACAACCTCTTCTTCAACGCCAGCGAAAGCAAGCGACCCAAATTGTCCTCCAAGCGCAAGCGGAAACAGCGGCTGGTTTAGTTCGATCTTCGGAGGCGGATCCACCGATTCAACGGGAGGTACAAGCGGTTCCGGTGACTCAAGCTCGAGCGGCGGTTCGAGCTCAAATTCCGCATGGTCAAACCTCTTAAATTCACTCGGGCTTGGAGGGAGTTCTTCCGGCTCAAGTGGCACCACGAACAATTCAGAAAGTACGGGCTCGAATGGGACCGCATCGACTGGTGGCCTTAAGGGGAAGGATGTCGCGGCGCTCGGATCAAATGCTGGCGTGCAAGCGGGTACTACAAAGACAGGGGCTGCGGTTGCGGTTACGAATGATTTTGCGATCGGGCAGAGCGAGTCAACGTTCTCCTACCAAGCGCCACCGCCTACAAACGAAACGGCAGGCATTCTGGCAAATATAACTGCGGCGCTCCAAAACTTGCTTCGCATTGTGAATTCATGGATTTAACGGTAGGGTAAGGAAATACTGTATCTATGACCGACTCCATCGCATCAGAGTCCCCGCAAGAGGGTGAGACAATGATCTCGTATGAAGATTTCGCCAAACTCGAAATTCGTGTCGGCACCGTTCGTGCCGCAGAATTAATTGAGGGCACCGACAAACTACTCAAGTGCTCGATCGATTTTGGCGAATACGGCATGCGTACGATCGTATCCGGAATCGCGCAATTTCGCTCTCCTGAAGTGATCATAGGAAAGCAGCTACCGTACATTGTGAATCTAGCACCGCGCATGCTGCGGGGCGTCGAGAGTCAGGGCATGCTTCTTGCAGCATCTCTTGGTATAGATGGACTGGCGCTCCTTCATCCTGATATTCCGGTGCCAAATGGCACGATACTCAAATAGGAATCGATTTTCTATCCTTTTTCTTCACGATTTTTGCCTTTTGCCTTCTGACTTTTGCCTTATACTGCATGTATGCATATCTCGCGCACACTCGCGCGTTGGTTTCCTGTGCCACGCCTTCTTGCGCCGTGTGATGTTGGTATTGATGTATCTGATACTTCGATTAAGTGGCTCGAGATTTTACAAGGAAGAGAAGGTCATTATGTGGGAAGTTATGGGAATCAGCGTCTCTCTGCAGGCGTGGTGCTGACGGGCGTTGTGCGCGATCCTCAGGCGCTTGGTATGGCACTGCGTGATTTGCGCAAAAGCACACGGATTGATTGTGCGCACGCGGCGCTTCCTGAGGAGGGTGCCTATGTATTTAACATGCATGTTCCATCCCAGAGTTCGCACGAGCACATAATAAACATGATTGAATTTGAACTGGTGAATCGCGTACCAATACCACCGGCACAAGCGGTGTATGATTTCGACTTTGTTGAAAAAAATACGGAACACGGAGACGAGATTGCGGTTACGGTGTTTCCGCGCGATCTTGCAGAGGGGTATGTCCAAGCATTCTCGATAGGGGGGATACGACTCATGTCGCTCGAAATTGAGGCGCGCTCAATTGCTCGCGCTATTTCTGGTCGTGAAAGAGAGCCGGTGACGCTCCTGGTTGACTGTGGGCGTGCTCGTACGGGAGTGGCTATTTTAAAGCGAGGCGTTCCGATCTTTACGTCGACCGTTGATATTGGTGGCGATCATGTGACGAGTGTTGCTAAAGAGGTGCTTGGTCTGACTTCCGATGAAGAAGTGGAGATATTTAAGAATGAATTTGGTCTTGTATCCGGCGAGACGAAGTATGAAAAGGCCACTATTGCGGTTGAAAAAGTAGCGGCATCGCTTGCAGAACAGATCGCACGACACTACCGTTTTTGGGATACGCGCAGAGGGGAATCGGGAGCGCATGCCACATCGGTTGAACGCGTCTACTTACTCGGTGGGAGTGCAAATCTGCGGGGGCTTCCCGAGTACATCGCAGGAAAAGTGCATGCGCTTACGGAGCGGCCCAATGTGTGGCGCAACGTGTGTGTTTTTGACGAATACATTCCGCCGATTCCGTATCGCGCCTCATTTCAATATGCAACCGCGATCGGACTCGCGCTTCGTTCGCAGTAATTTGTATGTCGAATGTACTTCCACTTGAAGAAAAAAAGAAATTGCTCCGGCAGTTTTATGTGCGTTTCTTGAGCGTTGCCTCCGTGATGTGCATTCTTGGTGCGGGCGTTGCCTCAGTTGCACTCCTTCCTGCGTTTATAACGATTCGCATAGCGGAGGCAGCGCTTCAAAAATCGGAAGCGGCCATAACAGAGGCAACTAAAAGCGATCAGGCGCAACAGACCCGCGCGACCGTACTTCTAAAAGCGCTCATGCCGATCGCCACTGCCTCCACATCACCCGCCGATGCGCTTCAGCGGGCCCTCAGTCCTAAGCCTAAGGGGATGAGTATTACTTCCATTCGCTACAAAAAAGGGGAGATCGTTCTCATGGGAGTTGCCGCTAATCGTGAAGCGGTCGGTGCCTATCGAGATATCCTTAAGTTGGACCCAGGGTTCTCCTCGGTAACGGTTCCTGTCGCTGCACTTGTTGGATCTCAAGAAGGTCGATTTACCATCACCCTCAGTGGGGCCTTTTAGAGTATGTCACGAACACCTGTTGCACTAGCACTCGCCCTCCTCGCCGTTTGTGCATGGGTTGGTTTTGGGTTTCTCCTTACGATGCTCCACAAAGAACGTGCCGCATATGCGGAAACTGCGCTCTCAAGTGAGGAGGTGCAGATGCGTGAAGAATCCGCGGCAAGGCTTCGGGCTACAATTCAAAGCACCGAAAGCGAGCGCGCCCAACTAGAGAGTGTGATAGGTGTATCGATCATCCAGATCGCCGAAACCATTGAGGCAGTCGGAAAACAAGCCGGAGCGTCATCGGTTACGATAGGAGAGGCGACGCCGATTTCCGTTCCGGCACCCAATATTGGCGGCGTTGCAGTCGTTCTGAACGCGCAAGGTTCATTTGTATCCCTTATGCGCTTTGTGACGCTTCTCGAGGTATTACCCATACCCTCACTGCTCGATCAAGTCGAAATCGCAAAAGTCGATAAGGACTGGCGTCTTGTTGCGCGACTCCGCGTAACGAGTGAAGAAAAAAAATGATATGAACATCGATTCTCACGTTCCACTCCCGATACACGATGCCTTCGCCACCCCGTATGAGCCCGCATCAATTCGCACGCTCGGAAGTGTGTATTGGACGACCCTAATCATACTGTTTGCAGTTACGTTCGTGTTCTCAATTGTGCTTGGTGTTTGGGAGTTTACCCGCCCCATGACCGCTGATAGTGCCTCTGGTAGCTCAGTTGGGGTGAAGCGCAGTCTTAATAAAACTGAGTTGCGCACGACTGTGGAGGGGCTCGAAAAGCGGGCGCAAGCATTCGAAGAAAGACTTGTGTCCCCATTACCGCTCAAAGATCCTTCGTAACAGGTGCGACTTATTGGAGAGTGATTGCTCTCCTGGTACGATGCCCTCACGCCCTTGTAGTTAAATGGATATAACTGCGGACTTCTAAGCCGCTATTGTTGGTTCGATTCCAACCGAGGGCA
>CAYMRY010000050.1:0-7991 GCA_964393065.1 uncultured Candidatus Saccharibacteria bacterium | reverse complement strand
CCTCCCGTCGAAGCTGATGCATGACTCTCAACGACAGTACCGTTGCCCGCGCGAGCCGATTCGATAATACTCTCCACGAACGATGAAGCGTACGTCGCAGACGGTGCAAGGAGCCCGAGGGTAAGCAGAGTGGTGATGAGCGATTTCAACATAGGCAATTTATGACGAAAGATCGAGAAACCAAACCTCATTTCAGCCGCACTCTGAGTGCGGCTGAAATCCCTTACTGTTCAAGTGCATCAACGAACGATACAGGAACGAGCCAACTTGTCAGATCTTTCAATTGATTCTTAAGGACACCTGAGCTTTGGATTGGTGAGAGCTTCGGCTTTACTGCTTCAAGTTTCGGCATCGGTGCAGTAATCGGATCAAGCGGTGAGAGTACATGCTTCGGCTTTGGAATAGCAGTAGGCGTGACCGGTGCGCTACCCACTTTTCCCGACTTAAGAGCGGCCTTTTTCGCTGGCACGCGCGCTGCCTTGAAGCCGTTCATTTCGTTAATCTGCTCGTTGGTGAGATTGAATTCACCGCTACCATCACAGGTAAGCTCATTGATCTTCTTCTTTGTGGTGTGATAGACGGATCCTGTTGGCTCGGTGATACCCCATGGAGTCAAAATTTCCGATGCGTACTTTGCCTGGAAGCGCTTCACCGCGGCGACGGTCTTTGAATCGTACGCACCGGTTTCCGTGATTTCTGTTTCGCCCTCGTTCTTATTGAGGAATACCTGCAATTTCTTTACCTCGAATGGATTATTTGCAGCTGCGGGGCGGATCGAATCAACAAGGTAGGGTGAGCACTGCATCTTTTCCGCAGCGGCACCAAGCACTTCGCCTGAGGGAAGAATTTCAACCATGTTGGTTGCAACGATGTCGTCCATGGCAATCGTAAGGTTTTTCATACCGCGCAGCGTCGCGGTGTTGCGATAGATGCCGACCGGAATATCCTTTCCGTACTGCACGGTGTAGGTGATCTTCACCTCTTCCTTTGATTTAACCGTACCAAGCTTCCATTCCTGATCACCAATCTTATTTCCAAGAGGACCGCGCAACGTATCGGTAAGCACGACATTCAACGCATCCCCGCCATCATTCTTTACGACGATCGTATAGTCGATTGATACAGGTGAAGTTGTTGCCGATGCGCTCGCAAATTTCTCCATCGTAATCTTTGGTTCATAGCCACCCTGAGTAACACCACGGTGCGTGATCGATCCTGGATCGGTGATGACCAGATTGAGCTCTTCGGTATTGTCAGCTGCATTGTTATCGGTCTCTGCAGCGGATACGGTAGCTTCAAGCGGGACAGCAACTGCAGTGCCTGCCGCTACCCGCCCCGCACGTGCACGATAGACAAACTCTTTCGTCTCGCCCCGCTTCAGAGAGCCGAGCGCAAATTGCATACCTTCATCCGTTGGAGTACCTTCGGTAAAGATCAGCATATCTTTGAGGAACTTAGCCTTGAGAAGCACGTTATTTGCATCGCTGTCGCCGCGGTTTGAAACGGTAAAGTGATATTCAATGTCAGAACCCGGGCGCGTTGGATTCTCGGTCTGAGCGGATGCACCAACCCAAAGATCAGGGTGACCAAAGGCGATGTTACCCGAGAAGTTGCCGAAGATGTTAAAGATCATAAAGATCCAGTTGCGGCCGATCACGTTGGTATTCACCATGTTGACCGAGTTTGCCGACGCATACGCATTTCCGGTCGTGATGGATGCATCCCCTTCTTCTGAAGAAGCACGGTTGTCTCCCGTGAGCGCGTACACTTCGACATTGTTATTCACTTCTGCAGTATTATTTGTGTTTACTTCCAAGTCACCGCTTCGAAGAGCACCAGTCGATGCTGGCGTACCATCTTCATTCTTAAGGACGATACCAAACGGTGTTTCCTCCCACATCATGCCTTCGGGTAGACCCTGGATTGATCCGCTCCAGTCGCCCCAGACACGGAAGAGCATAAAGATCTGTGTGCCTCCAATGAGATTTGAGTTGACTTGGTTGAATGCGGTTGCGCTCGAAATGGCATTCCCCGTGTTTACACTCGAGCTTCCCTCCTCTGAGCCCGCGGCGTTGTCGCCTGTACCGGCATCAGCCGAAGTTGTATCGGTAACGGTTGCTGTATTGTTCGCCGTTACTTCAAGACTACCGCCATTTCCTCCCGCATTCTGAGCCATGAGGTTTGAGAAGAACTCAGCGCCGGGGAGCACAATGTCATTCCCAAGATCTCCAAAGCTATTGAGCGATACCAGAAGATAGTTCGAATCGATGATATTCGTATTGACGAGGTTGACCGCGTTTCCAGCTGCGTAGGCGTTTCCTGTTGTAATTGAGCAATCTCCCTCTGCAGTGCACTCGTTACCGCCGGTCATCGCACGCACAATGAGGGAATTTGTCACCGTTGCCTCATTATCGGCATTAATAGTGACATCGGAGTCACCGCACCCAAGAAGCGAGCAGCCACCCTGAGCGGATGCACCGCCAAAGAAGTAGGAAAGATCAAGCGAGCGCATGTCGAAGCCACCGCCGAAAAGAAGATTCAAGAAAAGAAGCATTCCGTTTGAATCGATGATATTGGTGTTGACAACATTGATGGTACTGCCGGTTGCAAGCGCATCTCCTGTTGCAATGGATGCACCACCGCCGCCACCCGCAGCCGTGTTCTCACCGGTTTGTGCAGTTGAGGACGCAGCGTTTGCGACATCCGCATCGTTCGTTGCATCGATCGTCGTTTCTCCACCTTCCGGCGTATCAACAGTGTTGGTGTTGACCCCATCTTCCACTCCTGTGTTTGATGTTGCATCACCAGTTGCTATTTCGGCCGGGGTATCCGACGCATCACCCTCTGTTCCATCGCCCTCTTCTGGCGCAGCCTCATCACCGCCGTTTGTCCCCGTATCGCCGTTTGTCCCCGCATCTCCTGTTTCTTCAACAGTTTGTGGTGCAATATTTTCTACCGGCGCGCTTTCCTCTGCAACTTGCCCTGTCGTGTCGACTTCCTGCGCATATACCATAATCGGTGCAAGTGGTGTCGAAAGAACGAACGAGAGCGCTAGGAGTACGCTTACAATTTTGAAAGAGATTTTTTTTCGTAACATCATACAGAAGTAAGGGTGGCTAATGAGATGAATAATGGGTTAGTAATATAGTGGTGACTTCCTTTCCTATGAATCCTCGAGCTCGCTCAAAGACTCATGAGAAGGAGGGAGTTGCCTCCCTCATCTCAGTTCGATTATCGAACTACGCGAACGATGTTCGTGTTGACGACATTGATCGTGCCCGAGTTCGTGCGAGCTTCGCCCGAAACTACGAGACCACCTTCAGAGCCTTCACCACCCTCACCGCCGTTGCCACCCATGCCACCTTCGCCGCCGTTAGCGTCAGCTGATGCGTCGCCTTCCTCATCGGAATCAGCGTCTGCATCTGCCTCACCGCCTTCTGCGCCGTCGCCTGCTGAGCTGCCGTCGCCGCCGAAGCTACCTTCTGCGCGATTCCAGCCGGTCTTTGCGTATGCTGCCGTACGATTTGTAAGAGCAGCATTGTTCGAAACTTCGAGCTCAACTTCGTTGTTGACATCTACGTCAACATCGTCGAACTCGTCCTCGTCGATGTCGAGATCAGCGCTGCATCCGCAGCCCTCAACCTCGATGTCGTTTGAGTTAACGACATTCTCAGTACCTGCGTTTGCTTCCGCATCGCCGGTCTGAACTGTGCCGCCTACGCCACCATGGCCGCCGTTGCCGCCGTTGCCGCCGTAGCCACCTGCACCACCTTCAGCTTCTGCATTTGCATCACCTTCGTCAGAATCTGCATTTGCATCTGCTTCGCCGCCTTCACCAGCGTCGCCGCCGTGTCCAGCGTCGCCGCCGAAGCTACCACCTGCCCAGTTGCCGCCCGTTGATGACTTTGCAGTCGTCTCGTTGGTGACAGAACCGTTGTTGTTGATCGAGATCTTTACACCATTGTCGATGTCTGCGTCGTAGTCAGAGTTCGAAGAATATGCGAACGCTGGAAGAGCTGCAGTCATTGACAACACGAGTGCTGCGATCGTTGCGAGCGCCGCACCGTAATTCATTGTCTTTGTCATATATATTGTGAGAAGTTATTCCCTTGTAACCTGATAAAGCCTGCCATTCCGCCCCCGTACGGACGGCGTAATGCCAGAATTTCGACCTTTTAATGTGAACCTACATTTCACGCTAATCAGCATGAACGTGCAGTTCACGGCGCGATCCCTCGGGGGAGGAATCGCGCCGTAGACTTCACGATTCCTTACGCACGGAAAAAAAACTGCAACAAAAAAAGCGCGACGTGGAAATCACGTTTCGCGCATTCTTAACACTATATATAGAGGTAATCTTTGAGTGCGAAGCCATGTTGCTTCGCTGGTTTCCCTCGCCAGTTTCCCTAAAATTCGAAATGCCAGTTCGGGCGACATTTCGCAAGCGAAATGTGGAGCCCAACTGCGTTCAGTTTACGTCTGAACTTTTTTCTTTGACCCGCCGGTTTCCCTATTCACTTCGTTTCCGAAGTGTCGAGCGAACATTTAATAATGTTTAAGCCCAACCGTTCATTTCCCAATTCATTGCGAGTCAGCAATGATGGAATCAATTATCGCACTCCTTAGATTCACGTCAATCATTTTACGTGTGTGGATAGTTAGTCGAATACAGTTACGCTTCTGCGTCAATAGCACATGAGTATTCATTTCAACACGAAATCGATTTCGTGTCGCAAAAAAAATAATCGTAAAACGCCAGAATTCTCTATAACGCAGCGACGCCACAAGCCGCGAGCGGAAATTCGCTGAGCGTTTTCAGAACTTCGCGCAGCGTACGTCAACAACTTCCGTCGTGATGCAGTAGCTCGTAAGTTTCAAATCACCTCAAACCTACAGTTCTGAAAACGCTCAGCGAATTTCCGCGCAGTCATCAAAAAAGGAGCCAGAGGTGGGTCCAAGATAGTAGGGAAACCAGCGTAAAGCTGTCTATCTCGGACCCGCCTCTGACTCCTTGTAAAGATCAATGCTTACCTTCCCTCGCCTCTTAACGATTGAACAAGCGGCGAAGGAAATCTCCAACCGAACCCCACGGACGTGATACCGGAGACTCCTGAGCATCAGTCGTCGAGCTCGTTGTCGTTGGTTTTGCCGCTTCCGCAGGCTTCTTCGTTCCTCCCGTCGCTGGAGCAGCTGCTGGCTTTGGCTTCGCTGCAACAGGAGTAGGAGTAACTTTTGTCGCCTCGATGAGCATGTTTTCTTCGTGCGAGAGCGGGAACGCAACTTCTCTCTTGCAGTAGATCTCGTTCAGCTTCTTGCGCGTTGTGAGATACACATAACCGGTCGACTTTGCAATATTCCACGGCGCGAGAATTTCAGATGCATACTTTGTTTGGAACGCATGTACTGCGGCGAGAGTCGCCATATCGTAGACACCATTTTCATCGACTGCCGCACTTTCGAAGTTCTTCAAAACGTACTGGAGTCGCTTTACCTGTTCTTCGTCATTTTTGTTTCCCTGTTTAATGAACGCCGTGAGGTACGCATCGCAGCTTGCAGGAGTAGTCGTTGCTGAACCAAGTACCGAGCCTGTCGACGATGCAGTGGTCGTGGCAGTTGAAAGATATCCACCGCCTCCACCTCCACCTCCGCCTCCACCTGTTGCTGCTGGTGCGGATTCATCGTTATCCTCGGAATCAGCACAGTCGGGATCATTCGCATCGGTGAGACCGTCAAGATCGTTATCATACGAGTCACGACACTGCGGCATTACGCTTCCGCCACCACCCCCTCCACCACCACCAGAATTTGATTCATCGTTATCCGCGGCATCAGCGCAATCAGGATCTGCACTATCCACGAGTCCGTCGTTGTCATTATCAACTCCATCGGCGCACGCGGCTGTGGAACCACCACCTCCTCCACCTCCACCGCCGCCATTTCCTTCGCTGCAGTGTGGCGGCAAGTTACCCATTTGATCGAAGATGGTGCAAGGATCAGGATTCGGTCCCGTATTCTCACCGGAGCACTCTGGATTCGCCGACATGCCGGGAAGGTCACACGGATCTGAATCCTCCGAACCACCATCCGTCGAATCTGGATTCTCAACAACACAACCTGAGAAGAAAATCATCCCGTCTTCGCAAAGTCGGCTGTACACCCCACTGTTAATTGAACCGCCATCAACATCGGCGTGTGCAACGCCGACACCCTGGCCAAGAGCAAACACCGCCGAAAGCACCACAAGTGCGAGCGACGAAGCGATCCCCGCCATTTCTGTCCGTGTAAAGTTCATAGAATTATGCGCAAAAGTTATCGTGATAACTGAACATGGCAGAAGAGTATAGCCTTACGCCTCAAGGTCAATATGGCCACCTACCAAAATATATGACGTAAACTACATACTTGCGCATAGAGTTGTAAATGTGGTGGAAATTATACGTACAGTCTTTTATACAAATACGTCCTAAATACTGTTGTATAGATGTTCTATAGAAAAAATACCAAAGCGGGTGAACATTCCGAATGTCCTCAATGAATAGGACATGGGTAAACTATTCCGTCCTATATAGGAACTTATGATGTCCTATATATAACCTCTAACAGCAGTAGTTGACGCAGCACATAGTTTGTTTTCTGTAAGGTATACTTACGTTCATGAGTATTCATGATGATGTAATAGCACTTGGTATTGAAGCTGAAAATGATACTGCAACACGAGCTCGCTTTGCTCGCGATACGAGTATTTTTGAGCGCACACCTGAAGAAGTGGTTTTCCCCAAAGAAGTTGACGAGGTGCAAAAAGTGGTGCGCTATGTTCACGAGAAGCGCGCGCAAGGAATTGAAATAAGTATCGCGGCGCGCGCTGCGGGAACTGATATGACGGGGGGCTCTCTCACCGATTCGATCGTTCTTTCGCTTACCAAATATCTCAATCACATCGGACCTGTTGAAGGATTATCGGTGACGACTGAGCCCGGTGTGTACTATCGAGACTTCGAAAAAAAGACGCTCGCTGAATCCGGCGCCATCATGCCCTCCTACCCTGCCTCGCGCGAGATTTGTGCGCTCGGGGGCATCATCGCCAACAACTCAGGTGGCGAACTAACCCTTCGCTACGGCAAGACCGCGAAGTATGTCGAAACCCTATCGGTAGTACTTTCTGATGGCACCACAGCACTGTTGAAGCCCCTTACGCTATCAGAACTTGCTCAAAAGCAGTCGCTGCAGACTCTTGAGGGTGCAATCTACCGGGACATACACGAGCTGATTCTCGCGAACCGTGACGAAATTGAACGTGCACGCCCCACGGTATCTAAGAACTCTGCAGGCTACGCGCTTTATGATGTATGGAACGAAGCGAGGGGTACTTTTGATCTCACACCCCTTGTCGTGGGTTCGCAAGGAACTCTCGCTCTTTGGACCGAGGCTCGACTCAAGCTCGTGCAGCTCAAAAAGCACCGCTCGATGCTCGTCGTCTTCCTTTCTGACATTAATGACCTCCCCAATGTTGTGCATCGCGTAATGGAGTACGGGCCGGAATCGTTTGAATCGTATGACGACCACACCTTCAAACTTGCTGTGCGCTTTATGCCGCAAATTATTGGTCACCTCGGACTTACGCAGATGATGCGCCTTGGCGTCGCCTTTTTACCCGAGCTTGGGATGGTTATGACGGGCGGAGTGCCGAAACTCGTCCTCATGGCTGAGTTTGCTGAAGATACGCCGGAGATGGCGCGTGAGAAAGCCAAGGAAGCCCGTCTGGCACTCAAAGACCTTCCTGTCCAGGCAAAAATTGCAAATAGCGAAATGGACTCTAAAAAGTATTGGATTATTCGTCGCGAGAGCTTTGCCTTGTTGCGAAAGAACCTCCGCGGCCTCTACGCCTCACCTTTTATCGATGATTTGGTGGTTCCAATAGAGAGCTACCCACAATTTATCCCGGCATTGAACGCCCTCCTCAAGGAGTACGAATTGATCTACACTATCGCCGG
>CAYMRY010000049.1:0-8064 GCA_964393065.1 uncultured Candidatus Saccharibacteria bacterium | reverse complement strand
TCGAAGAAGTTTACGAGTTCGAAGACATCCGTTGAGGTTGCCATCCATTTTGCTGGATTGGAGACGTTGTAGTGTTTCGGTAAGCCGAGTTCTTCCAGACGACGATCGGCGACGTATTGCACGTACTGATTGACGTAATCGGCATTCAGCCCGAGGATACCGCGCGGGAAGAGGTCTTTGTTGTAGGCCGTTTCGAGATTGACGCCTTCCACAATGATTCCCGCAATCTCTTGCGCGAATGACGCATCAACGAGGTCGGCGTTCTCTTCGAGAATATTGTGAATAAGGTTGATACCGAATTTAAGGTGGAGCGATTCATCGCGGATCACCCAGTTGATCATCGAACCCAAATTACGTAGTTGGTTTCTCTGACGGAACGAGAGCGCAACCATGAAGCCCGAATAGAACCAAATTCCTTCCATCACGATGTTGGTCGCGACAAGATTGCGCAGGAAGTCTTTCTTACCTTCTGCCGTTTCAACATCGAGTGTGTCTTCCATCATGCGCTTCATGTATTTGTTGATGTAGGCCTCCTTCGCGAGCATTGAGGGTGTCGCGAGGTGAATACCGAATACCTCATCGCGATCAAAGGGAAATGTCTGCAAGACGTATTCGAACGCAACGCAGTGATTTGCTTCCTCCCACATTTGCTTTGCCAAGTACAAGTGGCATTCGGCGGATTTGAGATACGGGTATATTCCGAGCGCGATCGAGCGGTTCACGATGAGTTCCGCTGGATTGAAGAATGCCATGAGGAATTTCACGGCGTGGCGTTCGTCGTCGGTCATTTTCTGCCAGTCGTCGAGGTCTTCTTTGAGTGCAATTTCGTGCGGAAACCACGTGTTACGCACCGCCTGTTGGTAGAGATCGTACGCCCACTGGTACTTAATGGGGTGTAAGTTTGTATCGTCCGGTGCAGCTTTTCCTACGAGCATAGTGAGATTATTTATCATTAATGATACTGAACAGCCTGAGGGAGGTAAAAGACTCGGCATTTTAGCGAGTGCATTCCCTCATGGGCCTTGTGCGCACGCACAATTGTACTGACTTACCGCAAAAGAACTATTGACGCTTACTGACAGCTATCGCACTGCGCCCTCTCTGCCGGATCGACGGGACAGACAAACGCTTTTTTCTTTTCAACATTAGCGGTTAATGGAGTTGACGAAGGAGTGGCTTCACGCGCTGCCTGCGGCATCATAAACGTATGCTGTGGCGCGGCCATGGGCATCGGTATCGCTTCTGAATGTGCGAGTGAGATCGGCGTCGCCGCTGCTACCGCGAAGCCGATTTTCGGGTTTTCCGTGACAGGAGCCTGCATTGCTCCATTTTGTACCGGTAACTCCTGCTGCATCGCTGGCGTCATAGGAAGAGCGCCCTGTGCGGCAACCGCTCCAAAGCCGCGACCGGGTACCGGCGTGTGTACTTCTTGACGCGACACCGCATCGACAGGCTTCACCTCATTCTTAACGGGCACCATTTCCGGTACTTGTACTGGAGATTGCTGAATCGGTGAGAGAGTAGGCGCTTCTTCTTGCATGACTGGTGTTGCTACCACATTCGCGAATCCACGTTTGCCGATCGCCGCGCCCTTATTCACATTAGTTGTCGATTGTTCAGCGGTGTGACGCGGCTTCATGTGGAGGTAGTAAGTTGTTTTCAGTCCTCGCTTCCACGCAGCCATATACACATTCTTCATCTCGTCCATGTCGCGGTTTTCGAGATAGATATTGCGCGAGAGTGCCTGGTCTACCCACTTCTGAGCGCGCGCTGCAATTTCGATAAAGGCGTACGGCGATGTCGTGAATGAAGTCTTGTAGATCTGCTTTAAGTAGGATGGAATCTCCGGAATCGCTGCGATATCTCCCTGCTGCTCGACAATCTGATCCTTCACCACATCCCAGAGTCCCATATTTTTGAGATCCTTTACGAGATTGTGGTTGATATCCATGTACTTACCAGAAATTTTGTTGCGCGAGAATACCTGTGCGAAACGCGGATCAATACCCGGCGTTGTGCCTGCAACAAGTCCGATGTTGGCGTTCGGCGCGACGGCCATAAGCGTCGCGTTGCGCATACCGCCCTTTACTTTGGCGCGAAGCGCATCCCAGTTCAGTTGCTTATTGCGTGAATCTATTTTAAGGCCTGTCGCAATCCCACGATCTGATTCCATCGCAAGCATCGTATCTACCGGAACCATTCCCTTTGCCCAACGCGAGCCGGCAAAATGAGTGTACGAACCGCGCTCCCGTGCAAGATTTGCACTCTCATCGATTGCCATATAGCTCACAAATTCGAATACGCGATCCGCAAACTCTGCTGCGTGGCCGCTTTCATAGGGCATGCCGAGCTGCTCAAGCGCATCGGAGAATCCCATAACTCCGAGTCCAACGGCACGATTTTCCTTATCAGAGCGAATTGCTTCCTCGATCGGCAACATATTGATGTCGATGAGGTTGTCGAGCTGACGAATCGCAAGGCGAACACTCTCTTCGAGCTTATTCCAACTGACCTGCTTGCCTTCGATATGCGCGGCGAGATTTAAGGATGCCAAGTTACAGACGGCAATATTGTCTTTGTCCTGAGGAAGACAGATTTCGGTACAGAGGTTCGACATGTGAATCGTGCCCGTATTGTTGTTGAGTGCACGAAGGTTGATCGGATCTTTCCAGGTGAGCCACGGGTGCGAAGTGGATTGGAGTGAGGTGAGGATGTGTGACCACTGCTCACGTGCCGGCACTTTCTTGAAAGCGCGCATCTTCCCTGCTTCTGCAAGAGCGACATACTCTGCGTAGCGCTTCGAAAAGGCTTGGCCGTACAATTCAGCCAAATCGGGTACGTCCTTCGGATCAAACATGTACCAATCGTCCCCACGCTCAACTCGATGCATGAATTCATCCGAAATCCACACTGCAGTATTTGCGGTGCGCATGCGGAGGTAGTCGTCGCCTGCATTATGCTTCCAATCGATAAATTCAGGGAAATCAAGATGCCAGTTTTCCATATAGAAACAGAGTGCGCCGAGTTTCTTACCACCGCGCTGGATCGCGCGGATTGCGGTGTCCATAATCTTTGCAAACGGAGTAGGACCCGAGGAGACGGTGTTGGACGACTTGAGCGGAGACCCCGCAGCGCGCAGCTTGGTGACCGAAACACCAATCCCGCCAGATGCCTTTGAGATCTTCATCACGTCCGCGACCGATTTTGCGATATGGTCGATATCATCTTCGACTTGGAGGAGGAAGCAGTTGGAAAGCGCCGGACGCGAGGTACCTGCCTGGAGATTCGTTGAGCCTCCTGCAACGTAGAGGTGCTGTGACATGCGCTCATAGAACTTCTTAGCTTGCGCGGTTGGGTTTTTCTCGTTGTAGGATAGTCCCATTGCAACGCGCATGAAGAAATACTGAGGTGTTTCGGCCGGCTTTTGCTTCACGTCCTTCAGTGCATAGCGGTTCATGAGAGTAGAGAGGCCTGCGTAGGTGAAAATCTCATCGCGCTCGATCTTGAGCGTCTGTGCGAGCTCGTTCAGGTCGAATTTCTCGGCCATGCGCGTATCGAGTATACCGGAGGCAACTCCTGCTTTCACGTATTCTGAAAAGTGTGCCGCATGCTTCGATTCGAGCTCACCTGAATCATCGTGATACTCCCCCACAACACGTCGATAGACCGTCTTTAGAAGAAGACGCACCCCAACTTTGTCGTATTCGATATCCTCCTTGATGTTTTGGACCGCTGCGTTGATGGTCGCGATATCCATCTCTTCCGTTGTGATTCCATCATAGAGAGTGAGTTGCGTCTCGGTTGCGATTTGAGTCACCATTGAAATAGGATCGGTGAGACCGCGGCACGCCCTTTCAATCGAGCGGTTAATCTTGTCTGCATTGAAGGGTTCTTTAGTCCCATCGCGCTTTGTAATTGCTAGTTGCACCATACATCGTGTTTGTTACCCAGTAATACCTCTCCCTCTTGTTCGTCAGCTTTAGTTAGTTAGAAATGTAGTTAGCCCCTGCGTTAATAATTTTCCCTGAAATTACTCGCTCGCATCGGAGTTTTTTGCTTTTCGGGGGTGCCTCGTCGGACCTGTTGCCTTTTGCAACAAGTCTCTGAATGTTTGGCACTTTCCCGGGCGCCTAGTTCGTACAATGTGCACGAACACCTTGAGCCATCTCCGTCCTAAGCTTCTATCCCACGCCAACCTCCGCAAAAGAACTTCGTTAGATTTCGTTTGGGATACGCACGCTCAGTTGACTCAGAGTACCACAGGGGGTATTCGTGCGACGTTGAAAGACAGCTGTGGATAACGCACTACGACACGGTTTTTGACACCAACTCTAAAATTCTACGCGGTCTCCTTCAGAAATACCGTGAGCATCGGAAAACCCAGCCGCTACCTCCAGTACATACTGTGCAGGTGTATTCGGTGTGAATGAGCGGGGGAATGAGTCAGGAGATGCATGTTTTTCAATTGCTACAACACGACCCTCAGAAGAAATCCAGATGATGTCGATCGAAAAAAGCATGTCTTTCATCCAAAAGGAATGACGGGCTTCTTCAGGAAAGATAAAAAGCATCCCTTCGCTCACACCCAAACCTGGATGTCCGCTGAGGCCTTGCGTGCGCAATTCTGGGGTATCGGCACGCGTCACATTGACTCGAATCCCCTTGATATACACCGGTGCTGTTGAAGGCGCACTTATTTGAGCTAAGTCTATGTGCTCTGGCGCCATAAATGACGTATACACCACACTGAAAGCGGCGACCACAACGGCCGCCGCAATAAGTAATACCCACACGGTGTAGGTACTCCGTCGCATTACGCAAGAAGCACAAGAATAAGCGCAATGGTGATGAACGAAATCAACCAGTACGAGGCATTAATGAGAAAATAGCTGACTGGTCTCATTTCCCAGAGAATTGATCCGAGGAGCACCGGCGCGGTGAAGCCGAGCCACGTCCAAATGCCGAGCTCAACTGCCCCGATCCAATCAAAGACCCCCCAGGCAATACCGAAGTGATTCATTACATATGCAATCATCATCGCCGCAAGGAATCCGAGACCTGCCATAAGCGGCATTTTTTTCTTGCCCATTTCCGCTTGTTCAGGCGTAATTCCCGCTCCGCGCATCCATAGTGTCCCAAAGACCTTTGGGTGATACCAGATCGTGCCCAAAATGACATTTGCAATACCTGCAATAAAAATCGGCAATAGTGTTACTTCGAACATAGTGTTACATCGTGTTAATAATGCTTTCTTTCATAATGCCCTCATCATAGCCTGCGTATAGGCAAATGCTAGGGAGCCCTGTTGAGAAGAAAGGGGCTTACGCAGCGAATTTAATAATGATGAGTGAGCCCACGAAGACAAATATACCGCCAATAATAAGTGCGAGGCTTGGCGCCGAGCGTAAAAGAAGAAAACTAAATAACACAACGAAAAATGGATACGAAATCTCGATAATCGAAGCGGTTGAGGCGTCGGTCGCCTTGATAGCGGAAAAGATAAAGAAGTTTGCGGCAGTCGCGAGAAAAACTGAAAAGAGTATGAGAAGAATATTTGAGCGTCCCGATGTAAAAATGGTTGAGAGCGACTGATCTCTAAGAAAGACAATAGGCGCCATGACCGCCGCCGAAATGATCGCCTGCAGAAATACAAGTGCCGCAGGAGAAATAGTATCGAGTATTCGCTCATCAATAGTATATACAAGGCCCCACACGATTGCCGCGCCAATTGCATATGCTATGCCAAGCTCCATGTGAGTATTCTATCGCACTTTAAAGAGTGCGTTTGTTACCATCGCCCCGACGCGCCACCTCCACCCGAGCGCCCCCCGCCAAAACCGCCAAATCCACCTCCCCCTCTTTTGCCGAAACCTCCAGAATTTCCGCCAGTCCACCAGGGCGGCGTCGTGCCGGAGCGTATGCTTTCGCGGTACGTCTGAGAAACAAAAAAATCGAGTATAAGGCCAAGGATGACAAATCCGAGAGTCGTAAAAAGACCCCAGAGAAGCCACCAACCAAAAACTGAACTCAGAAGAGCGCCGATACCGAGTCCAAACACACCCCCGAGCCACCACGATTTCGTACGTGCCAGAATTGCGAGAAGCCACTGCAGCACAACAAATCCAAACATAATAAACGGAGCCCATGATTCGATATCCGGAATGGATATTTGTTCTGACGCTGTATATTCACCTCTGGTTGCGGCAATTATGGCTTCTGTGCCACGCGAGAGCGCCTCTGCATAGTCTCCGTTGCGGAGCGCGGGCACCATTTCATTTTGAATGATGCGATCAGCGACACTATCGGGGAGCGCGCCCTCAAGACCGTACCCCACTTCGATTCGCAGCGCTCTATCCTCGATGGCAAGTACCACGAGGACGCCATTATTATTTTTCTTCGAGCCAATTCCCCACTCGTCAAAAAGCTTTACTGCGTAGTTTTCGATATAATCGCCCTGAAGCGATGGAATGGTTACGAGCGCAATCTCATTCGTCGTTGATGCACTGAACGCGCGCAGACGCATCTCAAGCTCCATGCGCTCTGCTTCGGGCACGACTTTCGCAAAATCGCTCACAAATCCCGTAGGATCTCCGGGAGACACATACGCGAAAGCAGAGAGCGGTAGGACCGCCATCAAAAGGATGAGCGCTGCGCGCGCTGAGCGCATATTAGAGGTTTACTTTGGGGGCAATTTCAGCTCCCGGCGCAGCTTCAAACATTTCTCGCGCACCAAAACCAAACATGCCAGCAATCAAGGTGCCGGGAAACGTCTTCACACGGACGTTGAAATCGCGAACGGTTTCGTTGTAGCGCTGACGTTCAACTGCAATACGATTTTCCGTACCAGCAAGTTCGACCATCAAGCTCTGAACGGTCTCAACTGAGCGCAATTGCGGATAATTTTCCATAATCACAAGGAGGCGTCCGAGCGCACCCTCAAGTTGCGTTGCCGCTGCCGCTTTTTCGTCGCTAGATCCCGCACCAGAGTAACGAGTGCGCGCTTCCGCAATATCAGAGAAGACCTTTTGCTCTTGCTGCATCACACCTTGCACGCTTGCAACGAGATTAGGAATAAGATCGAATCGACGCTGGTACTGTGATTCCACTTGCGCCCACTGCGCGTCAACTCCCTCGTTCGCAGTGACAAATCCGTTGTACTGCATACCCAAGTAAAGTGCCCCCACAACTACAACTCCAATAATGACCCAGAGTGCGGCCATGCCGCGCGAAGATGTTTTCATGTGTCAATTATGCAACCCCAACCACGACTTGTCCATCGTCACTGTCAAAGAGTATTACGGGGTCGAATATGTCTCTGTATGCAGAATGTTGCCGCCCGTTTTCAAGACTTTGAGCGTGTAGGTGCCGAACGGAAGCATGTGGTATTCATTATAACCGTATGAGTTTGGGTTGTTGAAGCTACGCGTTGCCTTGTAAGAATTGGTGCAGGTACGCGGGGTGTACACGGGACCGCCGGGACCTGGAATGTAGCCACCGGAACATTCTTTCACATAGGTATCAGCGGCGGGGAGATAGCTCGTTCCCACACCCCAGTCTTGTGTGTACTCTGCAAGGCGATACACGGGGTTGCTGTAATAATCATAGGTCACATTTTCCGCTTGAGAGCTTGAGAATGTAAGCGTGACTGTAACGGGTACCTGGCCATAATGGCCGGGAGCCAACTTTGAGACGCTAATACTAGGTTCTGTTGGCGTAACTTGCTGGACACTGCACACCCCGTAGCTATAACTTCCCGAAAGGACACCGTTTGTACACGCTCGCACCTGACTTACGCAGCTCGCTGGGGAAGTTACCGAACTCGCTTCATACGCCGTCACGCTTGCGCCGTCCGCAATCGTCTGGCCATTAAATGAACACGGTGATGAAGTTGTTTGGGGAATCGCACAGGTATTTACTGTCGTTACCCACGATCCCCACGTTGGAACGAGACTTCCTGCACTGCAGGAGGAATAACGCATCTGCGTTATGGAACCGACCTGACCTGAGGGGCACGCTATTGTCTGCGACTCGGCAGGTAGCGGTGTGCATGAAGTCGTGCTCTGC
>CAYMRY010000048.1:0-8217 GCA_964393065.1 uncultured Candidatus Saccharibacteria bacterium | reverse complement strand
CCTGGGCATAGGCGAGCGTGTGGCCAACAACCATATCGCCTGAAATGCGCTCGATAAAGGGGAGTGCCTGTGTAGGAGTTTTCCCTTCCACGAGCTTTTCGACACCCTTGTGTTTGAAGAAAAGCTTACCTTCAAGTGTGAGAATGCGCTCGCCGCGGACATTAAAACGAAAGTGCCCCGGCTCGATAATTCCCGCATGAATGGGTCCTACCGGAATTTCATAAATACCCTTACCCTCCACGGCGTGCATGGGGTACGGCACATTGGCATGTGCAAGCTTGGTGTTCCACGCAAAATCTTTCCGCAACGGATACGTGCCTTCGGGAATATTTTCATGATGCTCGAGGCGCCGCCAATCAGGATGCCCCTCTGCGGTAATACCAAACTGGTCGCCAATCAGGCGCTCAAACCAATGCGCGGCCATAATCGTGCGCGTGAGCGACGGATAGGACGCCTGTGCAGGATCAATATTAGCGCTTAGTGTTACAAATCCACTTCCTGCGACCGAGAAAACAGCAGAGACGGTAAAGACTTTACGCTCGCTCCGCTCATCGGTTCCGTACATAAACACAAGCGGCGCGCCCGCTTCAACTGCGCGAGTCGAAAGCGCTGCCAACTCCGCGGCAGGAACGCTGATGCGACCCTCTCCCTTTAGTTCCAGTTTTTGAATGAGTTCGTGCGTTGTCATACGTTGATATCGTTAGCTAAATGAAGCGGTGATCTGATCAATAATCACGAATGCGCCCTCGCTCCAGAGCCATGTGCCAAGAATAAGAAGTACAAGCACGTGGAGCGTGATTGCGAAGTGCGAGAGGTTAAATCGTTCGCCTCCTGATGAGTGCTCGTGCATACCATCGTGGGAACCCGCAAAGACAAGCGGCATCAATTGGCGAATAAAGCCTGCAAATACAATCGCAAGCGCGAGAAGTACGATGCCAGTGAGATACGGATGCGTCGTTACACCGCTGAGAACGAGTAGATATTCCGAAACGAAAAGAGGAGAAGCCGGCGCAGCAAGAAGGGCGAGGATAAGCACGACGAAGAGCGTCCCCGTAATCGGCAATGCGCGCGAGAGGCCATGAATACCAGCGATCTTGGTCGTTTTAAAGTGAAGGAGAATATTTCCTGCAGAAAAGAAGAGCGCGCTCTTTGCAAGCGAGTGTCCAACGAGGTGCACGATCGCCGCGACAGCGCCAATGCTACCTAGTCCTATCGAAAAGACAATGAGTCCCATGTGTTCGATCGAAGAATAGGCGAGGAGGCGCTTGTAATCACTCTGCGTAATGATGAACGCGGCCGGTACTGCAACAGAGAGCACACCGAATACGAGGAAAAGCCCATTTGTCCAGGCGTCGCCCTGAAGTGCACTATCGAGAAGCGCCTTGTAGCGAAGGATCGAAAAAAGCGCGACATTTAACACAACCCCTGAGAGCATAGCGGAAATGGGAGATGGCGCGCGGCTATGTGCATCCGGGAGCCATGTATGCATTGGGACGAGGCCAACTTTCGTACCAAACCCAATGAACACAAGTACAAAGGCAAGCTTAAGCATCTCCGGCGAGAGCTGCGGCGCAAGCCCAATGAGTGTGGACCAGCGCACGACATCAAGTCCCTCGAAGCCACTCGTCGCAGCGGCGAAATAGACAATGAGAATACCGAGAAGACCGAGCGAGATTCCCGTCGAACAAATGACGAGATATTTCCACGCGGCTTCAAGCGAGCCGGCGCGCTTCGCATAGAAGGCAACGAGTAATGTTGTCGCCAGCGTCGTCGCTTCAAGTGCGACCCACACAAAGCCGATATTGTCGGCAACAACCGCGAGGAACATTGAGAAAACGAAAACACCAAGGAGAAAGAAGTAGCGCCGCGCAAGGTTTGGCGTGATTTCGCCCTCACGCTCCTCTTCCTTGAGATACGTGACGCTCGTCATTGTGGCCGTCCATTGCACAAAGCCGATGAGGAGAATCATGAGGCCGGCAAAAGGATCGATGTACCAAAGACCCTGGAGGGAGCCCGCGATTACACCCGTGATTGCTGCAAGTCCAACGAGAAACGAAAGTCCCGCGACAAGCGTTGAACCGGCGAGTGCAACGTATGACACAGAGCGCACCGTTTTAAAGAGTGCCGCGAGCGTGGCGCAAAGAAGTGTTGCAAGAAGTAGTGCGGTGATAATCATAGGATTTGTATTAATCTGTGAGCTCTTGCAATTTGTCCGTTCCTGCGGACGCGTGCTCGACATGAGCACGACGAAGGAGCGCAACGAAAAGCACGAAGAGAATCATGAGGTCAAAGAGGACACCAATTTCCACGAAAAACGGCATGCCGCCCGTGAGCGCGAGCCCGAACGTATAGATACCATTTTCCATCACGAGAAAGCCAACACCCTGTCCATACATATCGCGCCGGGTGATGAGGAGGATAAGACCGAAGAACACGAGCGCAAATGATGCGCTGGCAAGAAGAAATGCGATGCCGGTATCAGCGAGTGTATGCGCAGCAAACCCAGCGCCAACAATCGCTGCAAGCGAAAGAAGGAGCGAGGACGTCGGCCGAAGATATGACTGAAGTCGCTCCCCTCCCACACTCGTCTTTCCGCTTCGCATGAGGAAGGTCGGAATAACCAGTGCCTTCAGCGCAAAAATAAGTACCGCTACCGCGATCAATTCTCCGTTAACTGGCTCGAGCGCGTGTACGAGCGCAAAGAGCGCGAGAAATATAGCCTGCAATCGAAAGAGGCTCACGAGTGAGCTGAGGCGCATACGCGTCGTGATGAGTACACCAACGACAACCATGAGTGCGGCAAGACTAAGAGATAGAGTTTCGAGGTGCATACGTGGGTTAGAAGCGCGTGGCAATGAACGCGATAATAAGGCCAGCAAGAGAGAGGAAAAACGCAAGCGCGATGTACTCTTGCATACGGTAGAAACGCATCTTCACGACCGTTGATTCGATTGCTGCGATCAAAAATGCGCCGATGCCAAATTTGATGAGGGCTACAGCGATTGCGACTGCAACCGCACTCAGTGCATAGGGTGCGGTAATAAGACCGACCGGTGCAACCAAGTTTGCAAGCAGCATCACAAGAACGGTGAGCTTGATCATCGATGCGTACTCAAGCATCGCGAGGTAGGGCCCCGAATATTCAAGAATCATTGCCTCGTGCACCATGGTGAGTTCAAGGTGCGTCGCGGGGTTATCAACCGGATAGCGCGCATTTTCCGCGAGCACCACAAGAAGGAGTGCGAGGAGTGTAACTCCCGCAATCGCAACGCCGCCATAGAGCGCAAAATGCATAAGGATGCCATCGAGATACCAACTCCCTGCAATAAGGCCAAGCGACGCAAAAACAAGATAGATAACCGGTTCGATAAGGGACGCGATCGTCATTTCACGACTCGATCCCATGTTGCCGAATGTACTTGCGGTATCCATGCCGCCAAACACGAGAAAAATTGAACCGATCGCAAGAACGGAGGCAATCATAAAAATATTGTTAGCAACCGACGGCCAGATGCCGACGACGAACGTAGGCACGAGAAGCGCGAGCACAAGAGAGCTTCCGAGGACGAAAAAGGGAACGACGTGGAATACCCATGAGCTATACCTCGTGATCGTCATTTCTTTTTTAAGCAACGAAAGCAGCGACCAGTACGGCAGAAACACCGAGGCACCGATACGATTTTGAAATGTCGCCTTCCCCTTTCGGATGAGTCCAAGCATAAGAGGAGCGAGCATCAAGATCGCGAGAAACTGCAGTGTTGCTACAAAAGTGTTCATAGGGCAATAGCGAGAGTAAGGACGAGCGCGATCACAAGAAAGAGTACATACGCCTGGAGGACACCACTCTGCAATTTCTTTACAAGCGTCGCACTCAGCATGATCGCATTCGCAAGCGGCAGGTATACGTAGTGTTCCCAAAACGAAGAAACGCTCCATTCAAGCTTACGTGCGGCAATCCATGGATTGCTCGCCACAACGGGCGTCACGATCATATGCTTCTTCGAGAGCACAAACGTGCGAAAGAAAAAGCGGATCGGAGCGGAAAAGCCGGTCGAAGTGTATTGCATGCGCGGCGTGAGCGGCTGACCGCAATCCCACGTATCGGTAACGCGAATGACGGGGCGGCGCAGCAGATTCCACATCGCAAAGAGTAGTGTTCCGATAAGCACCAGGATAAGCGTCATAAACCACGGATGAATCGCGGCTCCCGGTATGATGAATACACCAGGCGCAACCGCAACGCCGCGCTCCGGTATCCATCCCGAGAGCGCAAAGATACCGACAAGCACAAGCAGCACGCTTGCGATGAGCGACGGCAGTGTTAAGAGGAACGGCATGCCCTTTGCATGCTCTGCGTAGTGCGTGCGTGCGCGGCCAAGAAAGATGCTTGAGAACATATTCACGAACGCAAAAATCGCAAGACCCCCGACAAGCCCGATAAGGCTCAGAATCAACGTTGCAACAGCAGCCCCCCACCAAGGCAGAGCCGCGATCGCGATTGCAAGTGATTGCAGATACATCCATTCGCCAAAGAATGTACCAAATGGTGGAAGCGCCGCCGCAGCAAACGCAAGTGCAAGAAACACTCCTGAAAAGAGCGGCCACTTTTGAGCGAGACCGCCAAGTGTGTCCATGTCGCGAGTGTGCGTCATCGTCGCAACGGCACCCGCCGCCATAAAGAGCCCCGATTTAAAGAGGAAGTGGTTGATGATGTGCAGTACGATAAAGAGACGCACCGCGGCAATCAGCGCCATCGTCACCGGTGTTGCGGGTAGTGCAAAGAGTGCAAGCACCACACCAATCGCAGAGACGATAAGTCCCATATTTTCGATACTACTCCACGCAAGCGCGCGCTTAACATCACTCTCAACTGCCGCATGCACGACACCAAAGAGCGCCGACATCAAACCGACCGCAATCACGACAAGCGACCATATCAGTGGAATCGTGGGGAAAAGAAGAATTGATTGGATGAATCCAAACAGTGCGACCTTGAGCATGACGCCGGAGAGAAGCGCTGATGAATGCGAAGGTGCCTGCGGATGCGCGTACGGAAGCCACTGATGGAGAGGCACGAGTCCCGCTTTTGAGCCGAATCCAGCGAAGAGAAGGAAGAACGATGTTGCAAGTACGCTCGGCGAGAGCGTGACTGCATTTGCCGCAAGATCACTCCACAGCGCCCACGGATTCCCAGCGGCGAGGAGGAAAAAGCCCACCATAATGGCCGCAAAACCGATATGCGTCATAATGAGGTAGATGAATCCAGCGCGCATCGAATCGGGCGAGCGATCAGCAATGACGAGGAAGTACGCCGCAAGTGACATTACTTCCCACGCAAGAAGAAACATGAGGACAGAGCCTGCCATCACTGTCGCTTGCATGCCGAGTATGAAAATAATCGACGCGACATTCAAGAGTGTGATCGAGTAGGTTTCGCGATAATGATCGAGACTCTCAATTGCATAGAGCGAAGTGAGAAAGACGCCCATGTAAATAATCCCGAGGAAAAAGGCAGTTAAGGGAGCGATTGCAAAACCAAATTCCGAGAGATCGGGTGCAGCGGAAATACCAGTTACAAAATACAGAATCGTCGCACAAATCCCTGAGAGTCCGCCGAGCATGGTGACACTCTGTGTCAGCGTGTTTCCAATCTGCTGATTGCGGAAAATGAGCGCAAACGCGAGCGCAGCGGCCGGGAGCAAGAAAGCGCCAAAGTAGAGATTGGTGATGAATGATTCCATAGTTATTTCTGTGCAGGCTTCTTGGCAGTGATCGCCTTCAGAAGGCCTTCGATGATTGCCTGCGGCGAAGGCGGATCTCCCGGTATTTCAAAATCAACAGGTACCACATCTTTCACACCGCCAACGACCGCATACGAGCCCTTCCAAATACCACCATCAATTGCCCCGTCGCCGAGTGCAACTACAATTCGTGGCTCCGGGGTCATTTCGTAGGCCGTTTTAAGTGCGTGTTCCATGTTGCGGGTAATGGGGCCGGAAACCGTGAGAATGTCAGCGTGGCGGGGAGAGGCGACATAGGCGAGACCAAAACGCTCGATATCGTAGTAGGCGTTATTCGTTGCCGTAAGTTCGTACTCTTCTCCATTTGTCGATCCTGCATCCACGTGGCGTATGCGAAGCGAGCGGCCGCCATAGAGGGTGTCGATGGCTGCTTTAAGGTTTTTTCCGGCACGCTCGAATTCCCCCTCTAGTACTGGGGCTTTTTCGGTCTTGCGGCCGGCTCGTACTATTTGACGCAAAAGGCGCAACATACGCAATGCGGCATACTCTATTCCTGTCAAACGCGCTTGTCCAGCGCGGACGGTGCGCAAGTAATTTTAGGAAATCCCCCTCTAAGACTTGCATCATTTTACCTATCGTTGTACTTTGTTTGTTGGAGGTACATCACATGTTCACCGTTCTTGCTGCCATCGTACTCGGCCTACTGGTCCGCCAACTTCTGCGAAACAAGGCCTCGTTCAATCAACTCAAGAAGGCGCACCAGCCGACGTACCCCAACTTCGACAACATCGCACGTCGTCGCCTCGAGCGCGACGCGGGGTAGGACTTTCCTGCCCCAGCCAAAAAGGCGCGGATCCTTCCCGGGATCCGCGCCTCACTTTTTTGAGAGCAAAATTACCGAATCGCCTCTTGATGCTGTGCTGACCATCCTGAAAGCACAATTGCTGCAGAAACAGAGGCATTCAGTGACTCCACTCTTTGGTGCATCGGAATGCGCAAGAGAATGTCGCAGTGTTCACGCGTCTTAGTGCGTAACCCCTCACCTTCTGAGCCGACGACAAAAACGGCTGGCGCATCGAATTTTTCTTTCGACGCATCATTTTTCCCTTCACCGGCAAGACCATAGACCCAGAAGCCGCGCTTTTTTAGGTCCTCGATCGTTTGATTTTCATTATTGATCGCGATGATTGGCATCGCAAAAACCATCCCTGCCGAAGCTTTCGCAACAACTCCCGTTATCGGCGACTGATTATGTGTCGGGATGAGGACTCCTGCAGCGCCGAATGCGGCGGCAGAACGAATGATCGCGCCCACATTGTGCGGATCCGTAATTTCATTCAAGAGGACGAGGCATGTCGAAGGCGACACATCGAGCGCGCGAATGAATTTGTCGTAATCAAGCAGAAGCCCATCCATCGCAACTTTCGCAACGACACCCTGATGCACTGCATCCGCTAATTCGCGGCGGAAGTCATGCTCTGCAAGCGGCTCAATACGGATATGGCGCGGCGTAGCGAGTGCGCGGAACTCCTTCTCGGCCGAGATAGAGACAAATACCCCCTGCACGCGCTCCGGATGATTGAGTATGAGCTCTTTGACCGCATGACGGCCGTAGATAAAAGCAGATTGCATAGTTGCATAAACCTAGCATTTATTTTGTAATAAATCCAGTCTGAAGCTCCTCAAGGCCCCACAAGTCCTCCCCTGTGGCTTGGACCGGCTCACCGACCGGCTCAAATACCGGTATTTGAGCCGGTCCGACACCTCGCCATAAGCATCTTTTTTGGGCACTTTTGAAGTCAATTTAACATCTCAAACGACCCCCTAAGCGTGACCAAGACGCCTCGAAAAACACTACGGCAAAAACATTACGACGCGGAATTGGAATACGGTGCAGAAAATTCTCTCAGCTGACGTGACTAAAAATAGAACCCGCCGATGACACGCATCGGCGGGCTTTGAGTTGAGGACTCCGTCCTCGAGAAGTTTATTTCCTCTTGGGGCGGTGATGCGTGATTGTGGTCTTTCGTCCATTCTTCAGCTTCCAGAGTGTCACCGTTGCACCCAGATCTTTCTCGATTGCCCAGCCCTCATTCAGCCGCTTCAAGAGCTGGCCGTCGTAGGGCACGCCTGCCTGCGACGTAGGCTGGGCGGGCGTCACGACTTTCGCACACTTCGGCTTCAGCTTCCCATCAGAGGGAGCGATGACGACGAAGTAATCTGCGATGTGCGGCGCTGCAAACCGCTTCCACTTCGCATCGCATTGATCCAGTTCGCATCGATGGAGCGTTAGAATTCTATGCTCCGCTTTCGCATTCACCGGGCTAAAGTCCATATGCAACTGTTCTGTTCCATCTTCCAGCGTTCTGACGAAGACCGTGCACTGGGCGGCAAACCCGTGTCCCTTGCACGATTCGTCGGTCGTATGGACGTAACAGCTTACGCTGCCGCCCTTCACGGGCCGCTTGAATCGGAG